>DAOUEB010000131.1:0-7591 GCA_034430675.1 Dehalococcoidales bacterium | reverse complement strand
CTCTTCGCCGAGGGCGGCTATAATACCCGCCTGGAGGTTATCAAGGAATTACCGAAAGCCTCGGTGGCATGGTGGTTCGACCAGACGGATATGGCCAAGGCCAAGAAAGTCCTCGGAGATAGGGCTTGCCTCATGGGCAACGTACCCACCTCGCTGATGATGACCGGTACGCCAAAAGAAGTCAAGGAGCACTGCCGTAAGCTCATCGAGGTCTGCGCCCCGGGCGGCGGTTATATACTAAGCGGCGGAGCCAACATAGACAAAGGACCCCCGGAGAACCTGCGCGCCATGATGGAAGCTGCCAGAGAATACGGCACTTATAAATAAAAACCCACCGGCTCTTTAGCGGATAGCAGTGCCTGCCCTGCGTTCTTTCATACCTGCTGCCGGTGTAAGGGCCGGTTGTACCTGAAAGGATTAAAATGGGAAAACAATGGGCGGATTTATCCTGGGAGGAGAAGCGGGAGGAGCGGTTCAAGCGGTGGCTTTCTCCCACTGATATAAAATTCACCAGCCCGGAAGCCGAGAAAAAATACAAGACCCGCGCTACCCGCATGATAAAGGCCATTAAGATGGAGATACCGGACCGTGTTCCGGTGCATATACCGTCTGGTTCCATCGTAGCCTACAACGCCGGGCTTACCCTCGAAGAAGTCCAGTATAACCATGAAAAAATAAAACCTGCCTGGATTAAGTTCCTCCAGGATTACGACCAGGACTCGGCTAGCGGACCCGGTTTCTTCTCGGGAAGAGTTTATGAAATCCTTGATTACAAGGTATACAAGTGGCCGGGACATGGCCTGCCTTCCAACCAGACCATGCACCAGTTCGTTGAAAAAGAGTACATGAAGGCGGACGAGTACGACCTGTTCATGAAAGACCAGTTCGACTTCGGCCTCCGGTACTTCCTGCCGCGGGCGTGGGGCGTCTTCGAGCCTTTCGCCAATGTCCCCTCATTTTCCTCCTACCAGGGACTGCCCCAGCGGCTCATGGCCATGTGCCAGGACCCGGTTTTCCAGAAATCGTTCAAGGCAAGCTGGAAAGCCAGCCAGGAGAACGCAAAATTCCAGAAAATTACGGATGAGTGCACCCAGATTGCGCTGGAAATGGGCTTCCCCCCATTGATGGGCGGTATAGCGCTGGCGCCTTTCGACACTGTGGCTGACATGCTCAGGGGCACCCACGGTTCTGTCATGGACATGTACCGGCAGCCGGAAAAGCTGCTCGAAGCACTGGAGGTAATAACGCAGCAGAGCCTTGAATCGGCAGTGAACATGGCCAATTTCTCCCTCAGCCCGATGGTATTCATCCCGATGCATAAAGGCGACGATGTTTTCATGTCCCTTAAGCAGTTCGAGAAGTTCTACTGGCCTACTTTCCGCAAGTTGCTGCTGGGTTTGATTAACGAGGGCATCGTGCCGATGATGGTTATTGACGGCAGCTATAATACCCGCCTGGAGATAATCAAGGACCTGCCCCGGGCCTCGGTCGTGTGGACTTTTGAGCAGACAGACATGTTCAAAGCCAAGGAAATCCTCGGCGACTCCGCCTGCATCGCCGGTAACGTGCTGGCGGCACAGCTGTACACGCACACGCCGCAGGCCATTAAAGAGTACTGCCGCAAGCTCATCGAGGTCTGCGGCAAAGGCGGCGGCTATATCCTGTCGCTGGGCTCCGGCATTGATAAGTGTGACCCGGCAAATCTGCAGGCCATAATTGAAGCCGCCAAGGAATACGGCGTCTACAATTAAACAGACCTTTTAAGTAACTGGCCCTTAGTACTCATCCGGGATAGTACTAATCCTGCCGATAGTAAAGAATTTATGCTTCGGAGGATGATTATGGAAAAGAAATGGGAAGAAATGACCTGGCAGGAAAAACGGGAGGAGAGGTTTAAACGCTGGCTTTCGCCCGATGTTAAGTTCGCCAGCGCGGAAGCCGAAAAGCTTTACAAAGAGCGCACCACGAGATTTATTAAAGCCATCAAGCTGGAAGAGCCCGACCGCGTGCCGGTCATGCTGCCGACCGGTAATTCCCCGGCCTACTACGCGGGAGCGGACTTCCGCACGATTATGTATGATTACAAAGTAATGCGCCAGGCATGGATTAAGTACATGGACGATTTTGGAGACATGGATAACTTCATGGGTCCCGGCCTGGTCCCCTCGGGAAAGATATCGGAAGCCCTTAATTCCAGAACCCATAAATTACCGGGCCTCGGCCTGCCCGATGATTCGCCGATGAACCAGTTTGTCGAGGGCGAATACATGATGGCCGACGAGTATGACCTCATGATGAGAGACCCCACTGACTACGCCCTCAGGGTCAACATGCCCCGCACGATAGGCCTCTTTGAGTCCTTCAGGAAGCTGCCACCCCTCAACTTCTTCATGATGGGTGAGGCCTGGGTCGCCGCGCTGTCTGACCCGGACATACGCGAGACCTTCCAGACCCTGATGGACCTGTCCGGTGAATACAGGCAATGGCGGGCAGCCCATGCGGAGGTTAGAAATCTCGTGGTGTCCCGGGGATATCCTTCCTTATTCGGCGGCGGTATCATGGCTGGAGCCCCCTTTGACCACTTTGCTGACGTGCTGCGGGGCACTACGGGAATCTTCATGGACATGTTCCGCCAGCCGCAGAAGCTGCATGAGGCCATGGAGTACCAGTTGAACATGCTGACAGCGAGTCTCAAAGGTTTCCCGATGACGGCCTGTCCCGTTTGCGTCATGCCCCTGCACAAAGGCGACGATACCTTCATGTCCGATGCCCAGTTCGAGGAATTCTACTGGCCTACTTTCCAGAAGCTCCTCCTGGCCATGATTAACGAAGGGCTCGTGCCGATGCCGTTCGCCGAAGGCAAGTACACCAACCGCCTGAAGCAGATTACCGACACACCCAGGAGCGGCATCATCTGGTGGTTTGACCAGACCGATATGGCCGAGGCGAAAAAGATACTGGGCAATGTCTCTTGCATCGCCGGCAACGTACCCACCTCGCTGATGATGACCGGCACAACCGAGCAGGTGAAGGAAAACTGCCGCCAGCTAATTGAGGACTGCGCCCCCGGCGGCGGCTATATTCTGGCCGGCGGCGCCCACATCGATACAGACAAGATAGAAAATCTGCACGCCATGATGGATGCCGCCAAGGAATACGGCACCTATAAATAATAGATGGAGGCTGTCAGAAAATTTAATCCTGGGAAGCTCGAAGGGGCACCAGCCCTTTCGAGTAAAATATTCCCCCTTCCCTCTCGCCTGCCAAAGAACTCGTTCGGCGAGCAGGTCACCAATACCCAAGGGAAGGGGGATACAGGGGGATGGGTTACCAATTATAAAGGACGGAGGCTTGGTAAACAGTGTTTAAAAGACCGGATAACTGGACGGAGTTGACCTGGCAACAAAAACGGGACCTGCGCCTCGACAAGTGGATAAGTGCCGAGGGCGTAAAATTCGATAGCCCGGAAGCGGAAAAGAACTATAAAGCACGGGCTACGCGACTGGCCAAGGCTGTCAAGATGGAGATTCCAGACCGTGTCCCCTGCGCGGTGCCGACCGGCTGGTTCCCGGCAATGAATGCCGGCATTACCCTCAGGGAGGTCATGTACAACCCCGAGAAGATGAAATGGGCCTGGCTCAAGTTCGTGGATGAGTACGATTCGGATACCTTTGACGGGACTCTCTTCTTCCAGGCTCCGGTCAGTGACATCCTGGACGATAAGACGATGAAGTGGCCCGGGCACGGCCTGCCGGACGACTCGCATTCCGCCTACCAGTACGTCGAAGGCGAGTATATGAAAGCCGACGAGTACGACCTCTTTTTGAAAGACCCCTTCGATTTCCAGCTACGGTACTACCTGCCGCGCACCATGGGCGCCTTCGAGCCTTTTGCCAGTGTCCCCCCGTTTTCGTCCTATCAGGGGCTCCCCATGCAGCTTATGGCCATGTGCCAGGACCCCCGGTTCCAGAAATTTTTTAAGGCTATCTGGGAAGCCAGCCAGCAGATGTCCCTCCTCCAGAAAGCCGCCACCGAGACCACCCGGGCGGCCTATGCCAGGGGGTTCCCCATGTTTCGGGGCGGCCTGGCCGTGGCGCCCTTTGATGCCTTTGCCGATAACCTCCGGGGCACTCATGGCATGGTCATGGACATGTACCGCCAGCCGGAGAAAATCCACGAGGCCACGGAGTTCGTCCTGCCGCAGTTGTTGTCGGGGGCCATCGCCATGTCCGATGCCGCCGACTGCCCCGTAGTCATGATGCCCCTGCATAAGGGCGATGATACCTTCATGTCCAACCAGCAGTTCGAGACCTTCTACTGGCCGACTTTCAAGAGACTTCTCCTGGGAATGGCCGAAGAAGGCCTGATACCCTTCCCGGTGGCGGAGGGGGCTTACAATAACCGCCTGGAATTTATCAGCGACATGCCGAAGTCCAGCGTTATCTGGATGTTCGACCATACCGATATGGCCGAGGCGAAAAGAGTGCTGGGTAACGTCTCCTGTATCGCCGGCAATGTGCCCGTTTCCCTTGCCTACACGGGTACTGCCAGGGAGATGAAGGATTACTGCCGTAAGCTCATCGAGACCTGTGCCCCGGGCGGCGGCTTTATTTTAAGCGGCGGCACCACATTTGACATGGCCAGGCCGGAAAACCTGCATGCCATGATGGACGCCGCCAAAGAATACGGCGTCTATAAAAAATAGACAATTCAATATATCGAGTTAATAATAACGGAGGTTTGGTAAGCAGTGTTTAAAAGACCGGATAACTGGGCGGACATGACCTGGCAGGAAAAACAGGAGGAGCGGTTTAAACGCTGGCTTTCGCCCGATGTTAAGTTCGCCAGCGCGGAAGCCGAGAAGCTTTATAAAGAGCGCACCACGAGATTTATTAAAGCCATCAAGCTGGAAGAGCCCGACCGCGTGCCGGTGCTGCTACCCTCGGGGCTTTTCCCGGCCCAGTACGCCGGTATGACCCTCCGGGACGTCATGTACGATTACGAGAAGATGAAACAGGCCTGGCTTAAATTCATCCGCGAGTTCGATATGGATTCGTTCACCGGCCCCGGACTTGTTCTGCCGGGCAAAGTACTGGAAATGATAGACCACAGGTTACATAAGTGGCCGGGGCACGGGCTGCCGGACAATATGACTTTATACCAGTTCATCGAGGGCGAGTATATGAAGGCCGACGAGTACGGCGCTTTCCTGGAAAATCCCACGGAATTCTGGTTGAGAGTATTTTTGCCACGCGTCTTGGGGGCTTTCGAGCCGTTGCAGAAGCTCTCTCCCTTTTCCGGTATGATGGGAATACCAATCGGCTATTTTATACCCATCGGTAACAATCCCGACCTCCAGGCAACCTTCCAGATGTTTATAGATGCCGGTAAGGAAAGCGCCCTCTGGTTCAAGGCTGTCGCAGAGTTCAACAGGGCGGCGCTGGAAGCCGGCTTCCCTAACTTCAGGAGTGGCAGTATGTCCGGAGCGCCTTTTGACATGATTGCCGATGTGCTGCGCGGAACCCAGGGAGCCATTATGGATATGTACCGCCAGCCGGATAAGCTCCACGAGACCATGGAGAAACTAACGCCCATGGCTGTCAGGTCGGCCGTGGCGAGGTCCGATGCCTCCGGTTCCCCGGTGTGCTTTATGCCGCTACACAAAGGTGACCAAAGCTTCATGTCCCCCAGGCAGTTCGAGGAATTTTACTGGCCTACCTTCCGGAAGGTCCTCATGGGTCTGATTAATGAGGGACTCGTGCCGTTCCCCTTCGCCGAGGGCAGGTACGGGGCGCGACTTGAAATTATCAGGGATTTACCCCGGGGCTCGATAACATGGAGCTTTGAAGATATCGATATGGCCAGGGCTAAAGCGATTCTCGGCGACTCCGCCTGTATCGCCGGTAATGTACCGAGCTCGCTATTACACACGGGTAAGCCCCGGGATGTCAAGGAATACTGCCGCAAGCTCATCGAGGTCTGCGCCCCGGGCGGCGGCTACATATTAACCGGCGCGGCCGGTATGAACGAGGGGAACCCGGAAAATCTGCGGGCCATGACAGAAGCCGCCAAAGAATACGGAGTCTATAAATAAATTAGGAGAATAAATCGATGGAAACCAAAGTATCAAGTGAAAAAAAAGAGGTCATTATCGCCATTGACCGGCCGACGGTACTCATCGGCGAGCGCATCAATCCCTCCGGTAAGAAGAAGCTCACCGAGGCCCTGAAAGCGGGCGACCTTGAGATTGTCCGCAAGGAGGCAATCGAGCAGGTTGAGGCCGGGGCCGATATCATCGATGTCAATGTGAGTGCTCCCGGTGTGGACGATGTCGCCATCCTGCCGAAGGCGGTGAAAGCGGTGATGGAGGCGGTAGACGCCCCCGTTTGCATCGACAGCCCCAACACGGCCGCCATAGAGGCCTCTCTCAAGGTCTACAAGGGCAAGCCGCTTATTAACTCCGTCAGTGGCGAGGAACACTCGCTGAAGAGAATCCTGCCCCTCGTTAAAGAGTACGGCGCGGCCGTCATCGGCCTGGTGCAGGATGACGAAGGTATTCCCAAGAATGCCGACCGGCGCGTGGCCATCGCCCATAAAATCGTAGAAAGCGCGGAGAAAGCCGGCGTCCCCCGGGAAGACGTGGTTATCGATGTCCTCACCTTTGCCATCGGCGCCGAGGCAACTTCCGGCAAGGACGTTCTGGAGGCCATCCGCCGCATCAGGGAGGAGCTGGGGGTGAATATGACCATGGGCGCCAGCAACATCTCCTTTGGTATGCCGGACCGCCCTGTAATCAATAACACCTGGGTCTCCATGGTTATCGGCGCCGGTGCCACGGCATTAATCGTCGACGCCGCTAAAGTGAAACCGTCGGTACTCGCCACCGACCTTATTCTGGGCCGCGACAGGTTCGCCCGGCGCTTTATCGAGAACCACCGCCAGCGCCAGCAGATGTCCCAGGGTTGACACCTCGTCCGTCAGGGTCTATACTTAAAGGTACATCTCAACGCGGGGTAGAGCAGTGGTAGCTCGTCGGGCTCATAACCCGGAGGTCGTTGGTTCAAATCCAACCCCCGCTACCAATTTTAAAGCTAGAATCCCCCGAATCAGCCAAAAGATTCCGGGGGATTTTTCTATTTTGCTAACGGATTGCTAACCTATGAATAATTTCGCTTTAGTAACTGTTTAATGTCAGATTCGGAAATTGTTTTCAACGCTTCTTGCCGAGACTTCATTTCGTTAAATTGCCGGTCTAGAGAATTAACCAGAGCTTGAGTATCTTTGATATCCTGTATTGTCCTCTTTTCTATCATTCTACTATAAATATACCCGATCAAACCAAACACGCCGATACTTATTACAGAGCAAGCAATTGCATCTATAAAATTAAAAAATGAATCCAAAAGAGCATAAATAACTCCAAAGAAACTGTGAAAAACCGCGAACTTTGACCCATTAAACTGAGGTGGTCCCCAAAATTCGGACAGGTAGCTAAGAGCGGGTTCTGCTCCTATAATGAATACGGGATAGGAGGAGAACATGAAACAGAACCGAAGGAAACACAGCCCATCGTTCAAGGCGAGGGTAGCCC
>DAOUEB010000130.1:0-9083 GCA_034430675.1 Dehalococcoidales bacterium | reverse complement strand
TTCGAAAGTTTGTTCCATGACACGGTCTCCTCGCCTCCAAGTATACAACAGATAGCGTACTAAATCTATTCCTGCCTGGGCTGCCCGGTCTGTACTTCCCTGAGATTATTAAGTATATACTGAATCTCGGTGTTGGTCATGCCGAACCGGTGCAAAGTATGCCGTATCATCTCCAGACTGCCCTCGAAAAAAGGCAGGACAATCTCGTTCACGCCGACGCCCTTCAGTAATTCCACGTCGCTATCCCGGTGCACCCTCGCCACGACATCCAGCCTGGGATTTATTTTCAACGCGTTCCGGGCCGCCAGCTCCTCGGCCACATAGTCGGGAATTGTGCAAATCAGGACACGCGCCTTATCCAGACTGGCATGGGCCAGAATCTCCGGATTGCTGGCATCGCCGTAAATGCAGGGAATCCCCTGCGCCCGCAGCTTCGAAACAAGCGTCGGGTCAAGCTCGATAACCAGGTAAGCGAACTTCTGCTTTTCCAGCACTCCGGCCACCCTGCTCCCGATATTCCCGTAGCCGCAGATGACGGCATGCCGCGACAGCTCCAGCGACTGCACATAAAACTCCGGGTCCACCCGGCTCGCCATCTGCCGCGCGAACCACCCTCTCTGGCTTAACCACCGGTAAATGAAAGAGTTCAGACTCATGGCGAAGGGGGTCAGCAGCATGGTAATAATAGCCGAGGCAATCGTCAGGGAATAGAGCCGCTCCGACAGGATACCGAGCTCAACGCCCATCATGGCGATTATAAAGCTGAACTCCCCTATCTGTATCAGGCCCGTGCCGACCATGAGCACCGTCTTGTGGCTGTAGCCGAAAATCCGGGTTATCGCAGAGCAGATAACGAACTTGCCCAGTATTATCACCACCACCACGATGGCAATAGTACCCAGGTTTTCGCCGATAAAGTGGAGGTTGGCCAGCATACCCAGGGAAACGAAAAAGAGGGCGCCGAAGGTATCACGCAGGGGGAGAATGTCGGCAAAGGCCTGCCGGGCAAAGCCGGACTGGCTGATAAGAAGGCCGGCGGCAAAAGCCCCGAAAGCCGCCGACAGTCCGAAGTAATAGGTGCCTAAGGCCGCCGCCAGGCACAGGACAACCACCGTCAGCAGGAAGAGCTCCCGGGTGCGCTGCCCGGCCACCTTCGTTAAAAACCAGGGCATTCCCCAGTAGCCCAGCACCACCATCACGCCGATAAAACCCACCGCCTTGGCGATAGCTATGCCCAGGGATACCCACAGCTCTCCCGCTTCGCCGACGACCGCCGGCATGATTACCATTATCGGCACCACGCTCAGGTCCTGCACCAGAAGGATGCCGAGCATGATGCGACCGTGCACGGTATCAAGCTCGCCCCTCTCCATGAGGAGCTTCAGGACCACCATGGTGCTGCTCAGGGCGACGATAAAGCCGAAGAATACCGCCCCCGTCATGTTCAGTCCCACCACCACCCTGCCCAATCCGAACCCGGCCGCCGCCGTGAGTAATACCTGGGCTATGCCGCCGAGGATGGCTATTTTGCCCATTCTCAACAGCTCTTTCAGTGAAAATTCCAGTCCGATGGCGAAGAGTAAAAGAACGACGCCGATTTCAGCCAGGGAAGATATCGTCTCGGTATCGTGGACCAGCCCCAGGCCGAAGGGCCCCACAGCGATGCCCCCCGCCAGGTATCCCAGGATAACGGGCAGCCGCAGCCAGCGGGCCAGCATCCCGCCGGCTATGGCCGTCACCAGGACGATAAGTAAATCGAACCCGATATCCAGACTTTCCAAAACATACTCCTCTACGGGTTGGAGTATCTGTGCTATTGTAACATGAATTCAGGTGAAAGCGTGCGGACATACAGGTAATATTATATAAAGACAAACTGAATCGAGGTATCAGGGTTAAAAAGGACTACTCAGACCTGAGTGCCCTGTCAGCGCCCCTGGCGACCAACTGACAAAGCAGCCCCAAAATACTGAGAACCGTAAAGATGATGAAGCCCGTCCGGACGCTCGTCAGGAACTGCGGATAGTATACCGGGGTAATTTCGGCCTGGCCGATATACAGCGAGAACAATATCATCATGATACCCATGCTGACCATCATCCCGGCCGTCCGCATCGTTCCCAGCGTACCGGCAGCCACCAGAAACGGCGTGATAAGCGCCGTTGCCGTGGACATAACGAGTACAATATACCTTTTAACAACAGCTCTGGAATCGTTTTTCATACTCATCTCACCATTATGCCCGCACTGCCTTTCTGGCGGCAAACTGGATAAATATGCCAACGAAGCTAAGAATGGCAAATATTATAAACCCCACCTGCACACTTTTCAGGAAAGCCGGATAGTAATCAGGGGTAATTCGGGCCTGGCCGATGTATACCGAGAACAGTATCATCACAATGGCCATGCTCATCATCATACCGCATGAACGCATTGTAGCCACCGCACCTGACGCCACCCCAAAAAACCTCTTGTCTACGGAACTCATTACCGCATTGGTATTCGGCGACGAGAACAGACCGGTGCCAACACCATAGACAGCCAGACCGGTAATAATGAATCCCAGATTAGTATCATCGCCGAGAAAAACGAACAGCAGAAGCGCCACACAGGTAAAAACCAGTCCGACCGAAGCGACCAGTCGCGCTTCTATCCTGTCGGAAAACCTGCCGGCAATCGGCGCAAAGATGGTCATCACAACTGGCGAAACTACCGTAATCAAACCCGCAGTTTGCGGAGAAAATCCCTTAGTATACTGTAAATAGAGGCTTAACAGGAAAGCCATAGCAAAAGCAGAGCTATAATTAATCAGTGTCGCCACATTGGAGAAGACGAAAGGCGCATTCTTTTTAAAAAGGTCCACGTTAAATACGGGGCTCTCCACTCTCGCTTCCCACCGGACAAATACCACCAAACACAATACACCCAGCACAACCAGGACTACGCCTGACACGGTTGTCAGTGCCGTGAAGCCATACATCACCAAGACGATTGAAAGACTGAAGGCAACGGAACCAACGATATCGAATTTTTTCCCCCTGGCTTCAGCCCACTCGCCCTTCAACCTCCAGGCAACAAGAACAACCACTACCAGGCCCAGAAAGGCACTGATATAGAATATACTTCGCCAGCCAAGCTGTTGCGTCAGCACGCCACCAAGAAATGGACCCATCGAAAGCCCCAGATAAGTTGCCGCCATATTTATCCCGATAGCCCTGCCCCTTTCCTCGGCAGGGAATATCGAGGTCAGTATTGCCACGGCAATACCTACCGTCATAGCGCCGCTAATCCCCTGAAGGACCCGGAATGATATAAGCCAAGCAGCCGAGTTGGAAATTGCGCAAAGAAAAGATGAAAGAGTAAAAAGCACCATGCCATAAAGGAATATTTTCTTCCGTCCGTATATATCGGCCAGTCTTCCGAACGGGACCAGAAGCGCCGCCGATGCCAGAAGGAAACAGGTAGCCACCCAACCCAGTAAAACCGCCCCCATGGATAACTCTTCCGCCATGGTCGGCAGCGCAATATTTACGGCAGCCACCATAAATGGCGAAATAAAAACAGACATCCCGGTAATTAATAACGTGACTTTTCTGCCTGCGCCCTTGCCGTCTTTCATATCACTCAATACCGATGATTTAAATAAGCGGAAATTCCCATCTCGCTGATAGCGGTGGGAATTCATTAGAATAAAATATCAGGTGAAACGCTAAACTGCGGACTCCACCCTGTCTGCCGCTCCGGTCTTCTTCAGGTGTGCGCCCGGTGGTAGCGGCGCCGGAGATATCTGCAATCTGACACCGCACTGGAAGCAGCGCTTACCCTCGGCTATTACCCCGTCTTCCGGCAGGCCCAGCTCCACCTCTTTGAAGTTGCCGGTCACCTGCTCCGGAGGCAGACATGGCATTTTCACCCGCGGTTTGCCGTTGAAGTCCTCTTCCGTCATGCCGGCGCAGACGCTGATTTTCCGCTCCCGCGTCAACTCTTCGTCGATGATACCGCTGCCGCCGAGATACTTATCGATGGAACTGGCCGCCGTCCTGCCGGCGGCAATCGCCCTGATAACCGAGTCCGGGCCGGTAACAGCATCGCCACCCGCCCAGACCCCCTGCCGACTTGTCGTCAGATTGTTTGAATCGGCCTGAATGGTATCGCCCCGGCCGGTCTTTACCTTGAAATCATCCGGTATGTCCGGCCTCTGGCCGATAGCACCGATGATGGAGTCGTATTCCGCGTCGAACTCGCTGCCCTTAATGGGCACCGGCCGACGGCGTCCGCTGGCGTCGGGCTCGCCGAGTTCATTTCGATTGCAGGTCATGACCAGGTGTCCGGCCTCCTGCCTGACCCTGACATGTCCCGTGAGAAATTCTATCTTTATCCCCTCCTCCAGTGCCGCCTCCACCTCTTCCGGACTGGCCGGCATCTCGGCACGGGTGCGACGGTAGACAATGGTCACTTCCCTGGCACCGAGGCGCAGAGCGACACGGGCGCTATCGATAGCCACGTTGCCGCCGCCGATGACGGCCACTTTCTTACCAACATCCACCTTGACACCGAGATTGGCATCCCTTAAAAACGAAGCGCCGTCGAAGACGCCGGGCAGGTCATCACCCTCGACGCCCAGGCTCATACCCTTGTGCGCCCCCGGCCCCAGGAAAACGGCCTCGTAACCCTGCTCGAAAAGCCAGTCGACGGATTCAACTCTGGTATTCAGCTTTATGTCAACACCGGCGTTCACTATTTCGTTAATTTCGGCATCGAGCACCTCCGGCGGCAAACGGTAGTCCGGAATGCCGACACGCATCATGCCCCCCGCCCTGGAGAACTGCTCGAATACGGTGACCGCGTGCCCTGCTTTCGCCAGGTAATAGCCGGCGGTCAGTCCCGCCGGGCCCGCGCCGACCACGGCCACTTTCTTACCCGTCTTCGGCAAGTGCCTGGAATATCTCTTCCACTCGCCGTTATCGCGGTCGGCCACAAAACGCTTCATAAACCTGATGGAGATAGGCTCGTTCAGGGCGCTGCGCCGGCAGGCTTCTTCGCAGGGGTGAATACAGACCCTTCCCAGTGATCCCGGGAAAGGCACCTTCTCCCTGATGATGGCCAGCGCCTCCTGGTATTTCCCCTCGCCGATAAGGTAAACGTAGAGCGGTACGTTGATGCCCGCCGGACAGGCGTATTTACAGGGCACCGCTACGGACTCCTGTTCCAAATCAGGTTGGTACTCGGACCCCATATCCATCAGGGCACCGGTCGGGCAGACCTCGACACAGGCCCCGCAGAACCGGCATCCCGAGTCCTGGAGCGGCCGGTCGAAGGCCGTGCCGACTACTGTCTCGAAGCCCCGGTTGATGAAGCTTACCGCGCCGATTCCCCTGACGTCCGAACACATCTGCACGCACCTTCCACAGAGGATACAGAGATTATGGTCGCGCTTGATGAGGGGTTCCCGGGTATAATCTACAGGCAGATCTTTATATCTGTAAGGAAGTTCAATCTCCTTAAGACCGATGTAATCGACCAGATACTGAAGTTCACACTGCTTGTTGCTGGGACAGCTGACGCAGCGCTCGGTAACGGCGACGTTACGCAGGCAGATATCGTAAGGGCCGCAGCGCTCCCGGCGGTGGCAGGTGAGGCAGGCGTTGGGGTGCTCCGTCAGGATGAGCTGCAGGAAGGACCGCCGTAATTCCTGTATTTTTTCATTGCTGGTCGTCACCACCATCCCTTCCGTAGCCGGCGTGGTGCAGGAAGTGGGCAGGCCGCGCATGTTCTCAATTTCGACGATGCAGAGTCGGCAGCCGCCGTAGGGCTGCAGGTTCGGGTGATAGCACAGGGTGGGGATATAAATTCCGGCGCTCTGCGCCGCCTGCAGTACCGTGGTACCTTTCTCGACCTCTACGTTAACGCCATCAATCGTCAGTTTAATCTTATCGGCCATGAGCAATAAAAAGCTATCCTTCAAGGATAAAGGATAGCTACCTCCCGGTTCTAACTTTAGTAATAGCTGCGTCTTGCACCGCATAAACTTTAGCACTAAATGGGAGACAATTCAAGACCTGCATAAAGCTGATTTTCCATACTATCCGCGTTGTGCGGGATAAAGTGTACGATGCCGTGATATTCTCACTGGTACGCGGCGATATTTAGAGCTTCGGCAAGTCCTTCAGTGCTTGCTGCTCAGTTTTCAAAGACACCCCGACGAGTTTGCCATTTATCGGTTCTTAACAGTAAACTATATTTAACCCCGCAAAGGTACATGTATTGAAGATATCAAGAACATTCTACGGATACTGGGTACTGGCCGCATGTTTTCTGTTGAACGTAATCAGCGCAGGATGTGGTCCCATCAGCTTCAGCTTCTTCGTTACGTCCCTTGAGAAGGCTCTTAACTGGAGCCGGACTGAAATAATGACCGGTTTCACCCTGTTCTTTATCTGCGCGGCTATCAGCGCACCGTTCTCCGGACGCATGGTTCACCACTACGGAGCGAGAAAAGTTATCTCTCTGGGCGCGCTTTCAGCATGCATCGGATATATCCTGTTAAGCCAGATGAGCGGCCTCTGGCAATACTATATCGGCTATGCCCTCATCGGTACCGGGGTTGCCGCCACGGGCCCGGTTATTACAACCCTTATCATATCAAACTGGTTCATTCATCGGAGGGGCATGGCCATAGGCGCTATGTCGATGGGGGCGGGTACCGCCGGTATGATATTTACGCCTCTCGTCATCATCTACCTGCTGCCGAATCTTGGCTGGAGCCAAAGCTACCTGATTTTTGCCGCCATTACCGGAGGACTGGCCATTCCATTAGCTGCACTGGTAATCAGGACCAAACCCGCCGACATGGGACTACTGCCTGATGGCCGTGACGCATCGAAGATAGACGGCATAGGCGAGGCCGTGACTCCGGCTACCGAAGGCTTAACGTTTAAGATGGCATTTACCACCCAGGCTTTCTGGCTGCTGGCAGTCGCCATATTTTTTATTAGCACCCACATGGGTGTCATGCAAAATCAGATTCCGCACCTGGAAGACCTCGGGTTCGCCGCCGGTATCGTTGCCTCGGCGATGAGTATCGTCGCTATAATGAGTATCATCGGCACACTCATCTTCGGTTGGCTCTGCGATAAAATCAAAGTTAAATTCGCCGGTGTTATCGGCGTCACTCTACTTACAATCAGTATAGTATTACTGATTAATATAAATATCACCTCGCCGGCCTGGCTCATCTGGACATATGCCACGATACTGGGACTGGGTATCGGCGGCTGGATGCCCACCATGTCCTTGCTTGCCAGCGCTAATTTCGGTCTGCTCGCTTACGGCACCATCTACGGCGCGCTAAATGCCTTTCAAAGCATTGGCGCCGCCGCGGCCCCGATTTTATCCGGATATTTATTCGATAGAACGGGCACCTACGACATGGCCTTTCTCATCACCGCTATTGTAATTGCGCTGGGCATACCCGTTATCCTGGCGGTACGCCGCCCGACTTCCCGCCCTGCACCCTAGAAATCGTGAATTTTAGCTCTCGGTCACAAGCAGGGCGACCTTGTTTCAACCCCTTTCCTCACTTTCTGTAAAAATTACCGGTGGAATACTTTTAAAACAGACCGTCATGGTATAGAATAAATCAGCAATTTAAGAAAGGAGGGTTTGATATGAACAAAACGAAGAAATATTTCAGCAAGTTGTTTTTAGTTCCGCTGCTGGCAATCATGGTGCTGGCCGCAGGCGGATGTTCTTCGTCACCGGAAACAGCACCGAAGCCAGCGGAATTACCGGGCAGCAGCGCCATCGAAGCTAACGACAGTAGCGTTTATTGTCAGGTCCAGCTTTTCAAAGCCTGGGACGGCGAGTTTCCCCGGGAGATGACCGTTCTTGTCCTCGAATCAGAGGACGTAGAAGGTCTGGCAAATTACACCAAGGACAAAGTCAGCCAGCAAATCGACGTAATCCTGGACGAGGACCTCGACTGGTTGATGCTGGGGCAGCAAATTACCGGCCGTGTCCAGCTGAGAGCTAATGCCCAGGGCGGCGAGTCCTTTTATATTTATGATATAACCCATTAGCGGCAGGAAACGGTGTTCTTGCGTATGCCAGCACCAAGAAGGGCCGGCGCCAGTCCTAAACGCCCCCACCCACCCTGTCATTCTGAGCGCAGCGAAGCAATCCGTACCCTTGTTCCCATGTTGTCATTCCCGCGCAGGCAGGAATCCAGTACCCTCTTCTGTCATTCTGAGCGAAGCGAAGAATCTCGGTGCAGGGCGGTGGTATCCCGGATTCTCCGGTCAAGCCGGAGAATGACGGTCAGATTTAGAGGACGGATTGCTTCGTCGCTGCACTCCTCACAACGACATTTTAATAAAAAGAGGGGCATTTCAACCCCTCTTTTTATATTTTCTATCTAATACCAATCCTGAAACAGGTCAACCACAAGAAACACAACCCACATCCGCTTCCAAACCCCTAACGTATCCCCGTATCTATATGCACATCGATGGTCACCGCCTCATCCGCAGATACGGTTATCTTAACCGGCAGGTTAGCCGCTCTATCCATGCCCAGGTGGTTTATATCCACCACGTAAGTGCCCGGCCCTATCTGCGCGGTATAATAACCGGTCGCTCCATTACCTATCTGCGTAAAGTATACCTCCCGCACCAGGTTTTTACCGGACTCATCGTAAATTATTATGTACCGCGAGGAAAATGCCTCCGGCGGTACTATGGGGTTTACTCCCGGCCCTTCCACCGGAGAGATAGGGCCGATTGTTACCGCGCCCTGCAATAGCACCGTCTCCGGACCGCCCGGGCAGCAGGAAACAATAAAAAGGCTCCCCGCCAGGATAGCGGCAACTAATAGTATTCTCCGCCAGTTATTCATAACAAACCTCCGCCTTCACCGAATAAAAAGAGGGGCATTGCTGCCCCTCTCAATCTTATCTATCTAATACCAATCCTGAAACAGGTCAAGCCCTCGACCATTAGTACGGCTTAGCTGAATACATTACTGCACTTACACACGCCGCCTATCAAACAAGTAGTCTACTTGCGGTCTTACCCCTTCCCCCGAAG
>DAOUEB010000129.1:0-16178 GCA_034430675.1 Dehalococcoidales bacterium | reverse complement strand
TTGCTTTGGGTGTTGTTCGTTGGGTTGAAAACGGCTTGTTTTACCTTCTACCGAAGGTAAATGATGATGTACGGGAGAATTGGGAGTGGGTAGCTTACCTAATTGCAATAACCGCTTTTGTTTCCCAAGCTTGGTTTCTGATAAACGGTATCCTTTGTTTTTACTCCGTATTATCAAACTTATAACAACCGCAAACACTACTATTGCGCTGGCTATTATACTATCATACCATTCAAACAATTTTACCCCCTAGCAACCAAATAGGAACGATACCTTATTATGTACCTTAAGCTTTCCACGGCTCTCTATAAACTATTATACACCAGAGATTGCTTCGTCGCCTACGGCTCCTCGCAATGACATTTATTGGGGGGGGATACCTACGGGATAAGCCGCAGATGATACGGGGCGGCCCGCCTACGCTAAAGCTACGACGGGCAGGCCTGGGTGGGAATAGATAACCAGCGAGGGGGTTGGGGAGGTAGATAGGGATTGCTTCGTCGCTACGCTCCTCGCAATGACAGCTATGGGGGGCGGGGCGGCCTGGATTCCGGCCTGCGCTGGAATGACACTAACGGGGGCGGGGCTGTTTGACACAGATACGAGTTCAAGGGTATACTTCATATCCGTAGCTAAGCCTCAAGAACAACTCTATTAAGGAGGAAACCCTATCAATGAAAAAAGTGCTTATCATTTACCATTCGCAGACTGGCAATACCGAGGCAATGGCGAAAGCTGTGGCGGAGGGCGCCAGCGCGGCAGGCGCCACGGTAATTATGAAGAAAGCCGTCGATGCCAATGACAAAGACCTGCTCGACTGTGATGTTGTCGCCTTCGGCACACCCAACAACTTCAGCTACATGGCGGGGATGGTCAAGGACTTCTTCGACCGCGCCTGGCCCACCGTCCGGGACAAGATGGCCGACAAGCCTTACGCGGTCTTCGGAAGCTACGGGGGCGGGGGCATGCCGGCTATCGAGAGCGTGGAGAAAATCTGCGACAACATGAGCATGAAGAGACTCTACGACAGCATCGGCATCCAGCGGCAGCCCACGGAGGAAAATCTGGCGGCCTGTAAAGAGCTGGGGGGAAAGATAGCCCAGTAATAATACCACCCGCGGAGAGTTTTTAAGAGGGGCGCAAGCCCCTCTTCCTTTTTCCATCCCGCTGTCAGTCCAGTTCTTCGACCAAGCCATGGCTCATATAGACCTGTAACTGAGAGACCACCTGCTCCCGGGACAGCCCGGTAGAAACGCCGATTTCATCTATGGTATCGGCCCCGTGCTCATAGATATAATCAAGAATTTTATAGCCGTCCGGCCTTTCGGCGGTATCCACACTCGTCCTCATCCGCCGGAACCTCGCCCTACCCTCATTTGTCAGCATGTACCTGTCCATTGTCCCACAATTATCCTATATCAGGCGATTTTGATTATACTCCTATCTTCATATTTGTCAATATCCCTCATCGCGGCCTGCGCAGGGCAGCAGCTTTGACAATACCCGTACTTTCGGCTTATAATAATTAAGAACAAAGTCTCTCAAAAAGGTGGTGCGACATGGCAAATCAGGTAGGCAAAAGGTACCGCTGCACCAAGTGCGGCGCCGAGATGATTATCACCAAGGGAGGCGATGGCACCATCACCTGCTGTGGCCAGCCCATGGAGCAGAAGCAATAAAGAACCCAGTTTGCAGGAGGTCAGAAAGTGGCAAGCCAACTAGGTAAGAGATATCGCTGCCAGAAATGTGGCACTGAAGCATTATGCACCAAAGCCGGTGCTGGTGAACTTGTCTGCTGCGACCAGCCGATGGAAGTACAGGAAGCCCGGCCTATTCCTTCCTCGGATTAAGCCAGGCCTTCCCTACGTCTGAAACACGCAGCAACTTTCCTTCACTACGGAAGTCAATTAACTACGAAGCTTCTTCCGGCTCAGGTTCCGGCTCCGGCTCGGGTTCCGGTTCGGCTTTCGACAGAGCTATAGCCTGATTCAACTTCTTCAGCAGTCTCGCTTTGCGCCGGGCGGTATTATTCGCGTGAAGTATCTGCTTCTCCGCCGCCTTATCCAGAGTACTAACGGCCGCCGCTACCGCTTCCTGAGCGTCTTTAAGTTCACCGGTAAAGATAAGCTTTTCCGCTTTGGTGATACTGGTTTTTACCTCACTGCGGACAGACTTATTTCGCTGCTGCCTTCTCGAAGCAACACGTGCCTGTTTCTCTGCTGATTTACTTACCAAGACCTACCTCCACTTATTTTTTACTTGAGCCGGCATCCTCACGCCTGGTTAAGGGAACCGAGGATTCGGCGGTACTCTGCCTAGATACGTCGTCGCCGATACGGCTAACGCTGAGCACCCCTTTGACGGCTTCTATCTTTTTCAAAATATGGCTTAACTGAGCCAGTCCCGTGGTATGTAAAGTTAAAAACATGGTAATGGTATGACCATCACCATCGGCAAGATTTGCCGAAGCGATATTCACCTTATCCTCGGCCACGACCGTGGTAACATCGCGCATCAGGCCCACCCTGTCCCAGGCCTCTACCTGAACATTGACCGGGTAAAGGAGGTCGCTATGCCCCCACTCCACCGGTATCAACCTCTCCTTCTCGTCTTCATGATGGATGTTGCGGCAGTCCTCGCGGTGGATGGTAACGCCGCGATTCCGCGTGATATAGCCGATAATCTTATCGCCGGGGACCGGATGACAGCACGGGGCGATATTGGTTACCAGGTCGCCGACCCCCAGCACCTGCACCGTCGAAGGTTCCATCCTGGACGGAGCGACCTCGGTTACCGGCATCTTCCTCTCCTCCTGGGCCTCCAGTTTCAGGACAATCTGATGGGCGGTGATGCTGCCATTGCCGACCGCCGCCAGAAAGTCGTCCAAGCTGCTGTAAGCAAACAGCTCGGCCAGCGTCTGGCGCTCAATCTTTATCCCCAGCCGCCGCAGCTCTTTATCCAGAATCTGCCGGCCTCGCTCGATGTTCTCCGTCCGCTCCTGCTTATTGAACCACTGCCTGATTTTCGTCTTGGCGTGCGACGTATTGACATACCCCAGATGGGGGTTAAGCCAGTCCAGGCTCGGCCCCCTGGAGCCCTTCGCCGAGATAATTTCGATAACATCCCCGTTCTTGAGCTTATAGTTAAAAGACACCAGCTTGCCGTTCACCTTGGCCCCGACGCAGCGATGCCCCAGGTCCGTATGGACCCGATAGGCAAAATCCAGCGGCGTCGACCCCTTGGGCAGGTCCTTTATCTCTCCCTTCGGGGTATAAACGAAAACCTGGTCGATAAAGATATCGGTCTTGACCGACTCTAAAAATTCCTCGGCGCCGCTGAGTTCGCGGTGCCACTCGATGAGCTGGCGCAGCCAGGCCATTCTATCCTCGAACTGCATATCCTTCTTTTCGCCTTCTTTATAGCGCCAGTGAGCGGCCATACCGTATTCGGCAACATGGTGCATCTCGCGGGTACGGATTTGAATTTCCAGGGGTGTCGTGCCAAAAGCCATCACCGCCGTATGCAGCGCCTGGTAGCCGTTCGGCTTGGGATTAGCAAGGTAGTCGTCGAAGGCATCAGGTAAAGGATGCCACAGACTGTGGATAACACCGACAGCACTATAGCAATCAGGCATACTGTCGACGAGCACCCTCAGGGCCAGAAGGTCGTGTATCTCGTCGAAGTGCCGGCCCATAGCGGTATATTTTTCCATTTTCTGGTGGATGCTGTAGATATGCTTCGGTCGGCCGGATATATCCGCCACCAGACCAACACTGTCGAACTCTTTCCTCAGAAGCTCAATCGCCCGGTCGATAAACTTCTCCCGCTGGGCGCGCCGGGTATCCACCAGCCGGGCAATACGCAGATACTGCTGCGGCTGCAAATACTGGAAGGAGAGGTCTTCCAGCTGCCACTTCAACTCCCATATTCCCAGTCGATGCGCCAGCGGCGCGTATATCTCCAGGGTCTCCTGGGCGTTAACGAGCTGCCGGTCCTTGGGCAGAGCGTCCAGCGTGCGCATATTGTGGAGTCGGTCGGCCAGCTTGATAAATACCACCCGCAGGTCCTCGGCCATGGCCACCAGCATCTTCCTCAGGTTCTCCGCCTGCGATCCGCTCGTTACCGCACCGGAGGTGGTCAGTGATACCTTGCCCAGCTTGGTGGTGCCGTCAACCAGTTTGGCTATCTCCGGCCCGAACTTTTTTTCAATATCGGCTACGGGCAGACCGGTGTCCTCCGGAATATCGTGCAGAAGGGCCGCCGCCAGAGAGCTGACATCGAGTTGAAGCTCGGCCAGGATATAGGCCGTCTGCAGGGGGTGCTCCAGATATGGGCCTCCGGAAAGACGTACCTGCCCCTCGTGCTTCTCGGCGGCAAACTTATAGGCTTCCTCCACAACGGCAAGCTTCCCCGGTGGAAGATATTCCCTGGCCCTCTCCAGAAGTCTACTGAATTCCATTACACCGCACCACAAGCCAGAACTCGGGAGTTCTTTTTCCTTTACTAACATAGGTAGAAATATATTTTCAGTATAGCCCAAAAGCTCAGGCGTGTAAAATATTGAAAATCCCCCCGTGTCCCCCTTTTCCAAAAGGGGAAACTGGAGGAGGATATTTACGGGATAAGCCGCCGATGATACGAGGGCGGCACGGGTGGGAAAAGATAAGAAATGTTGGGGGCCGGGGGAGACACAGCTTAAAAATACCCCTCCCTTTACAAATACGGGGTCAATCCTGTATTCTAGCCTTAAGTAAAGCAAATAATAATGCCATTCTCGGGCTTGACCCGAGAATCCAGACCACCACTCCTCCACTGGATTCCCGCTGGAGTTTACCCCGTACTTGATACGGGGCGGGAATGACACTAAATTATTGTTAAACAATATAAAGAAAGGTAAAAGCCAAGTTGTACCAGGCAGTACGCGGCACATCGGATATACTCCCGGCGGAGCAGCCCTACTGGCGCTATGTAGAGCAGGCGGTCGCTGACATCAGCCGACTCTACGGGTACCAGCGTATCGATACGCCGGTTTTCGAGGATACCGGCCTTTTCAGTCGCAGTACCGGTGAGTATACCGATATCGTCCAGAAAGAGATGTACACCTTCGATGACCGCGGCGGTAACAGCCTGACCCTGAAACCGGAAGGCACTCCGCCGGTGTGCCGGGCCTTTATCCAGCACGGCCTCCGGAACCTGCCCCAACCGGTCAAGCTTTACTATATCTCCCCTATTTTCCGCTACGACCGGCCCCAGGCAGGCCGGTACCGGCAGCACTACCAGTTCGGCTGCGAGGCCATCGGGGACGCCGACCCCGCCCTCGATGCCGAAGTAATCGATATGGCCTGGCAATTTTATAAGTCCCTGGGACTGGCCCAGATATCATTGCAGCTCAACAGCATCGGCTGTAAAACGTGCCGCCCCGGCTATCTATCCGCACTCAAGGACTATTACGCCGGACACGCCGATAAATTATGCGCCGACTGCAAAATACGGCTGGAGAAAAATCCTTTACGCCTGCTCGACTGCAAACAGCCGTCGTGCCAGAAGATAGCGGAGTCCGCTCCGAAAAACGCCAGCTACCTCTGCCCGGAGTGCGACGAGCATTTCAACAACCTGAAGGAATACCTGGGGCTGCTGGGTATTCCCTTCGAGCTGAACCACCGCCTGGTGCGCGGACTGGACTACTATACCCGTACCGTCTTCGAGATTCAGCCGGAGGAGGAGGGCGCCCAGAACACCCTCGGCGGAGGGGGCAGGTATGACGACCTCATCGAAGAGCTGGGGGGCAAGCCCACGCCAGGCATCGGTTTTGCCGCCGGCATGGAAAGGATAATTCTTAATCTCAAGAAACAGGGTATCACCGTCCCCACCCTACCCGGCCTCCAGGTGCTCATCGCTTACCTGGGCGTTGCCGCCAGGGAAGAGGCGATAAAGCTGGCCGCGAGCCTCCGTCAGGCGGGTATCAGCGCCGCAACCGCCACCGGCGGTAAGAGCCTCAAGGCACAGATGAGGCAGGCCAACTCGCTGGGGGTCCGCTACACGGTGATTATCGGGGAGGACGAGGTAAAAGCCGGCACGGCTACCCTGCGTGATATGGCCAACGCCCGGCAGGAGACCGTACCCATCGGCGAGTTACCGGCAAGGCTTAGCTGAAGTGTCATTGCGAGGAAGTACCGACAAGGTCGGGACGACGAAGCAATCTCCTGCATGAACAATAGAGATTGCTTCGCGGAGTTTATCCTGAGCGTAGCGTGAGGGCTCGCAATAACAAAGACTTAAAAAAATCTTCACCCCTCCCTGGAAGGATTTAATACTTTTGTCCTATCCTTTTCATGAGCATGGCGTTATATTAAATGGTAAGAACCGTGCGGTCTGGGCAAATTACACAATTTTGTTAGAATTTATGTTAAATTTCCCGTATGGAGGGGTTGACAAATAGCCAGTATATGCTATAGTTATTATGAGTGTACCTTGAAGGAGGTACGTCTTTGAAAGGAGGTGATGCGATGGTAACAGCCCGCAAGGGGAGACTGAGCCAGGGTGCTCTGAATATCGCTTCGAAGGAAATGTATCTCCGCAAACAAGAAAAATAAAGTCGAATGCCTGTTTGTGGGGATATAGCATATTCAAATATACACAAAGACTTAACAAGGAGAAATAAAAGTCGATGAAAAAAGTAATAAAGAAATATTGGGGTATTGGGCTAATCATAGTGCTCATATCCTCCCTGTTCATTGCGGCTGCGCCGGTTTCCGCCGCAGACCCGCTGAACTGGGAACCTAAGACCGATTCACCCAGTGGCGCAGTATGGGGGCTCGCACCCGGTACTGACATCCTTGACTTCGACGTTAACGGCGCGACCATGTATGCCGCTCTCGGTACTTACCTGGTGCAGACTACCGGCGGCCCATGGGCGAATATCACGTCGAGGCTGCCTGTCGCAGGAGTCGGGGGAGTAACCGAAGCTAACGACATCGATGATATCGATTTCGTGGCGATAGCCCCTGACGACCCGAATGTAGTAGTTGTTGTCGACAGTACTGCTAATGGAACTGTCGCTATCTCCACCAATGGCGGTGCTTCCTTCAGCCCCATGAATTTACCCAACTCTGCCACCACCGTACTCTCCGGCGTGGAGATATCCCCGATGGTAACCGGCGGCGTACGCTACATTGCCGTTTTCGGTCGTAGCGACACCAGCAACGACCCCATCCTCTACTACTACAACTACGGCCCGGGTGTCGGCTCCTGGACTGAAGCCGTAAGCGGTGCGACCTGGGGGGCAAGCTACACCAAAGAGACCACCGGCGCGCAGGACGACATCATGGCGATGAAGTTCTCGCCCAACTTCCCGTCCGACTTCATGGCCGTGGCTGTCGCCGCGAACACCGGTAACGTGAGTGGCACGATGGAGCTTCATATCATGAGCTTCAACTCGCTGTTGTGGGACGCCAGTATTGCCACCCTATATCCGATAACTTCTTACACCGGCACTGGCACTATAGCAGTCAACAGTGCGGACGTCGCCCTGCTGCCGGACTACGACGGCAGTGACGAGTCACTGCGCATCGCCTTCGTCGGCGCTTCCATCGCTGATGCCGGTACTGCTGTTGCTGAGAATGGCGGCGTCTTCCGTCACTACGACAACGCCCCCGTGGCACAGGTATTTGGTACGTCCGCGGCCGGCGTAGGCATCAATAGCGTCGCCTTCGATGGCACGAACCTGGCCGTCGGCAGCTACGACACCAACAACGTCTACCGCTCGGCCGACCCGATGGCAACCGCGCCGACGTTCCTGCCGGCCCGCTCCCTGAAGAAAATCGGCCTTGACCAGGGGTCCTTCGACGACGCGGTACAGGTCATGTTCGCCGGAGAGACCCTGTACGGCGCCAAACAGGGCACCGCCTCGGCGTTATCCAAGTCACTCGACTACGGCTATACCTGGAACGACTTCACCCTCATGGACAGCGGCACTCCCGCGGCTCTTGTTGGTGGCACGCTTATGTTCCTCATTGGTGCCGGCACTATTGACGATATCTACGTGAGTGCGGCCGGCGACCCGTGGTACATGGCCGCTCATACCGCCGATAACGTAACTTCCGTGTACCGCATGTCCATGTTCTCCGTAACCAGGGTGTTGACCATCGATGGCGGAACCACCGCGACTTATGAGCTCATGCTGCGCGGCATCGATTCCGACCCCGACGTCATCTATGCCGCTGACAAAAGCGGCACGGTGCTCTACTACTCAGCCGACGGCGGCCTGGGGAGATGGTTCCAGCGCAACAACGTCCCGGCGGCTATCACCGACATGGCGGTGGAGAGCAATGGAGTCATCTACATCGGTAGCAGCATCCGGGTCTGGAAGTCCGTTAACAGCGGCTTTACCTGGGGCCTGCCGGTGGACACAAAGCTATCAGGCGAAACTATAGCCACCATGCTCAGCCTCGGTGAGAACAACCTGCTCGTCGGCGGCTCTAACGGCGGCTCGGCCTACACCACCGATGGCGGCGCATCCTGGTCCAAGACGTTCGGCACGGGTGCTGTCGGCGGCGCGGGTGCCTCACAGATAGCGGCGACCGGCCTGGCTGCCGGCGACTTCATCTTCGTAGCGCCTGCCGGCAATAATCAGGTTTACCGTTGCTTAATCGGCCCGACCAACCCGATGCTCCAGTTCAAGAGCATGAATCTGGGCGCGATAGCCGGCCAGGCCAGTACAGGCCTGCTACTCAAGGACGGCGTACTCTACACCACCAGCGCCAACGCCACCGAGAGCTACATGTACCGCTCTCTGGCGCCGGCCATCCCCAGCGCCACGCATTCCGCCATCTTCTGGGGCACCACATACGGGCCTGATGCGTTAGCCTTTACCACAACGCCATCAGCGCTGAAGGCAGCCAGCGGAGCGCCCGGAAGCATTGTGTTGAATGTTGTCGATACCACCGGTAACGGTGCATACTACTTTGACGATACCGTCGCTCTCGGCGGACCTTCTCTTATCGGCCCGGCCGATGGCACCCGAATCGATATCGTCAGCCCGTTAACGGGTACACCTGCCAATGTCAACTTCACCTGGGAACGGATGTCCCTGGCGACCGGCTACTACCTGTTCATAGCACTGGATGCCGGCTTCACCGAGATGATCGGTCCTCCGGTTGCCGTTCCCAGCACTCTCCCCACGGTATCATCGATTCAGGATGGTTCTCTCTTCCTGCCCGGTACTACCTACTACTGGAGAGTATCGACCTATCTACCCGTTAGCAGTAGCTTCTCTGAGACACGAAGCTTCGTTGTCCAGCCCACCGCGGCATCGGTCCCGGCCATTGCCTCACCGGAGAACGGCGGCACCATCGACAGCACCAGCCCGGCCTTCTCCTGGACACCGGCAGCCGGCGCCACCCTGTACCAGTTCCAACTGTCTACCACTCCTGACTTCGCAACTACCCTGGTAGACGAACAGCTGGCAAGCGCTGGTATCGCACCGGCCGTAGCGCTCGACAGGGGTACGACCTACTTCTGGAGAGTTAAGGCTCTGCAGCCGGTTGATGGCGACTGGTCAACCGTTGCCAACTTCATGGTTGCCATGGCGGCACCTGCTCCGACACCACCAGTGGTGATTGAGACAGTACCGCCTCCGGTAATCGAGATACCGCCGGCACCACCGGCCAACGTCATTGAGATTCCGCCCGCACCACCAGTGGAGAAGATTGCTCCCGCTTACATCTGGGCGATAATCATCATCGGCGCTGTCCTGGTGATAGCGGTAATTGTCCTCGTAGTCAGAACCAGACGACAAGTCTAAGAATGGCTTAAGGGACAATACTCCAGATACTCCGAGAGCCCCCCGAAATTCGGGGGGCTCTCTCTTTATGCGTGAATATTTCAAAATCGTCATTGCGAGGAGCCTCAGCGACGAAGCAATCTCTATGATGCATCTTTGAGATTGCCACGTCCCGATTGCATCGGGACTCGCAATGACAAGAGTATTTTACATATCGTCCAGTCGGGGCGCCAGAATCTGCACGGGGACGACCTCACCTTTGCTCAGCGATTCCGTGCCCTCCGGGATACAGACAAGGCCGCTGGCACTGGCAATCGCCTGCAACCGGCTCCTGTTTCTGTAAAGCTCAACGCTGTAATTCCCCGCAGCATCACGGGACAGCGTGGCATCCTTGAATTCCGTCCAGGCCCGGTGGCGGGTCTTCAGACTCTCGGTAAGCCTGGCGGTAACAGTCTGGAGGGGGTGCCTGGTATCCCCGCTCATCCGCAGTATCCCGGGCAGGGCAAGCTGCAGGAAAGCCATCTCGTTGCTGGCCGGACCACCCGGGAGGCAAAACACGGGTTTGCCCTCCCAGAGGCCGAAGGCAATGCCCTTACCCGGCCCCATACGCACATGGTGAAATATCTCCTGCCAGCCAAGCTGAGCCAGCGAACCTACAACAAGGTCACGCTCGCTGCCCCAGGCCCCGCCGCTGGTCAGAATAACGTCAACACCCGGTAAATGCCTGCGTAACTCCTGCTTGATGGCTTCCTCGCTATCGTTGACCACCGAGGTAACGCAGGAGATTCCGAAAGAAGCCAGCCAGGACTCCATGGTGACCAGATTGCTGGCATATAGCTGGCCGGGACTGATGTTTTCCCCGGGAGCCACCACCTCGTCACCGACCCCCACCACGGCCACCACCGGCCGCCGGTAAACACTGACCCGGTTGATGCCGGCAGCCGCCGCCAGCCCCAGGTAACCCGGTAAAAGCCTCCCCCCCTGGCTGACAATGGTTGCCCCCGCTTTTACCTCTCCCCCGGCCCGCAGTATGTTCCGCCCCTTCTCCGCATCGGCCTTAACACATACCTCCTCCGGCGATATCTCCTCGCAGAACTCTCCGGATACCACCGCATCCGCCTCCCGGGGTATCGGCGCGCCGGAGCATATCCTGACAGCGCTGCCCTGTTCCACTTCTCCATCGAATTTAAAGCCGGCGAACACAGAGCCGATGACCTTCAGGAATACCGGATTTTGCTTGGAGGCAGCCGCAACGTCAACAGAATGAACGGCAAACCCGTCCTTAAGCGAGACATCGGTCGAGGGATAACTCACCTGCGCCACCACATCCTTGGCCGCTATCCGGTCGACACTCGTCTCCAGAGGCATCTCCTCGATACCTACCGGACTTACACTCGAAGCAATGAGATTAAAAGCTTCCCGGTAACCGACATAGTCGGCACCCTCATCAATCTCGTAATAGTCCGTCTCCATGGTTAACCTTCTATCCTCAGAACTACCGTTTCAGTATATACTCCATGCCTGAACTTATTCAAATACAGTCTCTCAAAAGCAGGTTTACAATTTTTAGAATATTTTTAGAATTAATTCAACCTTTCCGTATATAAACCATGGATAAATATATTATTATTGATATTGTTGCGACCTCAGACAATAGTCCCAGGCTAAAAGATTGACCGCTTGCTAAGAGGTAAATCATGGGTGTCATGTCAGCAAAAATTCGCCCGATGGCGAAAAACAGGTTCCCGCAAAGGTCAACCCGGGAATTATGTATTCTCATCATAAAACTGCTCCTGGTATCAGGCCTCGCTGCTTTAACTGTCTTTAACTCGATAGCGGCGGCGTCCTCCGAAGCGGTCAGGTGGACGAGAGTCAGTATTCCCACCGAGGGCGAGGCAGGAAACTGGGTGCTGGCCACCGGCTCCGACGTCCGGCACCTGACCATGGCTCCCGACGGCACCCTTTATGCCTGCGGCCATGGCCTCACCTATACGCTTTATAACTCCACCGACGGCGGCCTCAGTTGGGCCCATATCGGCAATGTCCAGGATACCATAGTGGATATCGCGGTATCGCCCCATGATGCCGGTATAATATACTACGCCACCTCGTCGGCGGTTTACCGCTCCACCAATGGCGGCAAGACCTTCGCGCAGTTGCCGGCTAGTCCCGGAGGGGCCGGAACAGATAATAAGGAAATAACCTCTATTGACGTTGCCTACCTGACCAGCAACATAATCGCCGTCGGCACCAGAGACACCGATATTGCCGAGTTCGGCGGCGTCTATACCCTGGACGAGGCTAATATCATCCCCGCCTGGGAGGATACCAATATCGGCAGCTATGACGTCTATGCCGTGGCTTTCTCACCCAACTACCCCTCCGACCGGCAGCTTGTGGCCGTTATAACCGACGAGGTCAATACCTTTATCGCCGCTAAAGTAAGCAATGCCAGCTGGAGCGCTACCACGGGATACGCCAGACTGGACAGGGATAACTCGGGCACCCCGACTTCCGTCGCGGTGACTGCCCCGGCGGCGATCGCCTTCCCCGATAACTACGACGCCGACCCCGCTTCGGGGAGCTGTGTCCTTTTCGCGGCTATCGATACCGGCGCGGGTGAGGGCGACGTTTATAAAATCAATTGTGCCGACGCGCCTTACACCTCCATAGCTACCGACCTGAACGTCGGCTGGTCTTCCGGGCAGAGCAATATCGATATTACCGGGCTTACGGCCTGCGGGGACTACCCATCCATCATCCTGCTGGCCGGGTCCGCCGATAGCGCCCAGACCTATACCAGCACCGACGGCGGCGTCAGCTGGACAAGAAGTCGCCAAGAGCCAACCGGCCAATCCACGACCTGCGTGCTCCTGGCTCCCGATTTCACCACTACCGGCAGGATGTATGCCGCCACCAGCGGCGGGGGCAGCGCCCTCTCCATCAGCCGGGATATCGGCGACACGTGGAACCAGCTCAGCCTGATTGATACCGCCGTTGACACTATCATCGACCTGGCCCCTTCACCCGACTACACCGGGGATAACACCCTGTTTATGCTCACCTTCGGCAGCGGGCACAGCCTCTGGCGCAGTCGGGACGGCGGCAATACCTGGGAAAGGATTTTAGCCAGCACCCTGGCCAGCGTGGACAGCCTGAATCTGGTGGCCCTCCCGCCGCAATACGGCGCCGACTGCCGGACGGTATTCGTGGCCGGGGAGAGCAACGGCAGCCCGTGCGTCTGGCAATCTACTGACGACGGTCAGAACTACCGGCGCCGGTTTACCCGTGACCCCGTTACGGGCACCGCATTCACTATAGATACCTGGGCGATAGTTGACGAGAATACCCTGTTTATCGGCAGCTTTGATGACATTAACAATCTCGGAATGGTCTATCAGACGACCAACGGCGGTTTTTTCTATTCCGAAGGAGCGATGGCAGGCAGCCAGGCTTTATACTCCCTGGCCCTGTCACCCGGCTACGAACAGGACGGCACTATCCTGGTCGGGAACACCAACGGCTGGGTGTACCTGTCCAGCGATAACGGCACCTCATTCCAGCCGCTGCCCGGGGACGCCGCCTCACCGCCTCTCACCGGCTCTATTGCCATCGCCTTCGACCCCGGATTTGAGAGTAACCGTACTGTCTACGCCGCCGGCAATACCGCCGATAGCGGGGCCTACCGCTTCGTCATCGGCACCAGTACCGACTGGGAAAGCATTGACGGTACCATGCCCGCAGGGACAATGTTTAGCGGTCTGACCGTCATTCCAGGCGGAACGTTATATGCCGCCAACTCCGATGATGACGGCGGCATGGAACGCAGTCTCAATCCCACATATGCCCTCGGCCCCACGTTTGAAACCGTCACCCGCGGCCTCGACGACGGCACCACCCTGCAAGGACTATGGCAGTCCGGCCAACGATTATGGTCGGCAGATACCACCAATATCAGGTTGATGACCTTTTACGACACCTTAATATTACCGGCGACCCAGGTTTTACCGGACGACGGTACGCCGGGCATCGGCAGTCTCATCGACCATACCGTGAGGAACATCAACCTCGACTGGGAGACGCTGGACGGCGCTACGGGCTACCAGTGGCAGTGCGACTATGATACCGATTTCTCCTCCGTCCCCGCCGGATTCGATGGCACCACGACCGCCAGTTCCGCCCGCCTGCCGTCACTTGAACCGGCCACCACTTACTACTGGCGCGTGCGCGCCAGCGCGCCGGTAATCAGTCCCTGGTCGGAGAAATGGTCTTTTACCACCAGCCTGGAAACAACGGCTATCGCCCTCAAGCCGGAGAGTCCCATCCCCGGCGCCAGCGAGGTACCGGTAAAGCCGCTTTTTCAGTGGACGGCGATAGCGGGAGCGAGTGCTTACGAATTACTGGTAGCTACCGATGCCGATTTCAGCAGTCCCGCCATCGTCAGGACGGTCGAATACGCCCTCCCGACCAACGCCTGGCAGTGTGACGTCAGCCTGGACTACGACACCACCTACTACTGGAAGGTCAGAGCCACCAGCGCCAGTACCCGCAGTACCTGGAGCGCCGCCGGCGTCTTCACCACGGAGTCGCCGCCAGAGGACACGGAGCCTGCGTCACCAATCCCACCCTACCCCCAGGATACGACACCGGAGATAACCCCGTCCCTGACCACAGCACCCCTGCCGTCCACGCCATCACCAATGCAGCTAAAACCCCCGTTACCAGCATCATCACTCCAGGAACCCTCCCCCATGCCATCCGCCAGCCAGGCCCTAAGCACACCGGGCTGGATAATCTACCTGGTTGGGGTCCTGCTCCTGGCAATCATTCTGACGCTAACCATTATCCTGACAATGGTCCTGAAGATGAGGCGGTTTTAGGGGGGCACCATATTATAAGCCATGCCCTGCAATTTGACTCCCCACTCGTAAAGCATTAAACTTTTTTTCAGGGAAGTAGCTAGAGAAGGAGAGATACATATGCCGTTAGTGACCATAAAACTCATTGAAGGCAGGGACGTGGAGCAAAAGCGGGGCATGGCGAAAGACGTCACCGAGGCGATTGCGAAGAATATCGGGTGCCCGCCCACAGCAGTAAGTATCGACATCATGGAATACAAACAGGAAAATCTCGCTCAGGGCGGCAAATTATTCAGCGACGGCCGGTAACCGGGAGGTAGTTTGAAAGTTCTGGGCATTATGGGCAGCCCGAGGATTAAGGGCAATAGCGACCTGCTCCTCGACGAGGCCCTCAAGGGGGCACAGAGCCAGGGGGCGGAGGCCGAGAAGATTATCGTGGACAAGCTCAAGATAGCGCCCTGCCGGGAATACTACGGGTGCCGGAAAGACGGCAACTGCGTTATCCGGGATGACATGGACGGCCTGTACCCGAAGATTCTGGATGCCGACGCCGTCATCGTGGCCTCCCCCATATTTTTCTATACCGTCAGCGCCCAACTCATGCTGCTTATCAGTCGCTGCCAGGCGCTCTGGGCGAGGAAATACGTGTTAAAAAATATGGATATTCCTTTGAAAAAGGGAGTATTCATCGCCGTGGGAGCTACTAAAGGCGAAAAACTGTTCGACGGGCCGAAACTGACGATTAAGTACTTCTTCCAGGCAATCAACGCCGAGTACACGGAAGAGCTTTTGATAAGAGGCGTCGACAAGAGGGGCGAGATTAAAGAGCATCCCACCGCCCTCGCCGACGCCTACGTAATTGGCAAAAAACTGGCCGCCGGTTAACCTGCTTTTATATCGCCCTTCAGCGCTTTCCACCGCTCCTCCCCCAGGCACTGGCGTGCCGAGGGGCACCACTCGATACAGGACGGCGTCTGCTCTTTATAGACGTAGTTGCTGCACTTTTTGCACTTAATCCTGAGCTCGTCGGAGAACATCTCGACTTCATTTCCGCAGTTCGGGCATCTATACATGGCCGCCCGCAGGTTCCTGATATCCTGTCCGGGGCACTTGGCTTCCATATCTGCCACCTCCTCGAGTAGCGGGCTGGTTCTGCCTACAACAGTATATTACACAATCAACCGCATCGCCCACTATGACTTTAGTCACAACCGCTCCGAGAGTTTTTCTAGTAATGACTTGCTGTCATTCCCGCGAAGCTTGCCCCGTACTTGATACGGGGGCGGGAATCCAGAACTCCCACTCCGTCATTCCAGCGCAAGCTGGAATCCAGCGGAGGGGATGAGGTGTTATCTGGATTCTCGGGTCAAGCCCGAGAATGACATCATTAAACAATCCAGCTCCCCAGTTTGACTTATCATAGCGTAAAGTGCTATACAGAAATGGCATCATCCAAAATTATTTTCGACTCAATACAAATACTTGCCCGGAGGATGTTTTATGAAAATCACCAGGATAGAATGCATACCCGTCTCAAT
>DAOUEB010000128.1:0-12088 GCA_034430675.1 Dehalococcoidales bacterium | reverse complement strand
CAGTCAAAAATTTAACCAACGGCGCCGGGTTTACGTTCGGTAAAATTCCGGATGTCATGCTTAATATCCTCGACGAGGGCGGGCTGATACCCTATATCCAGAAACACGGCGACTTTAAACTATAGAAGGATCGAAAATAAACTGTCATTGCGAGGAGCCGCAGGCGACGCGGCAATCTCCATCATTGGCTTGACTCTATTTAGAGATTGCCACGCTTCGCTCGCAATGACAGAGAGGGTAGATAGTTGGCTTATAACGTAACGTTGATACCCGGCGACGGCGTCGGACCTGAAATCGCCGAAGCGACCCGTAGAGTCCTGGAAGCTACCGGCGTCAAGTTCAACTGGGAGAAGACTAACGCCGGCGCCGGCGTTATCGAGGAATACGGCACTCCCCTGCCCGACTCCGTGCTTGATTCTATCAGAAAGAACAAGGTAGCCATCAAGGGGCCGGTAACGACGCCGGTGGGGACGGGCTTCCGCAGCGTCAACGTGGCCATGCGCAAGGCTTTAGACCTGTATGCCTGCGTGCGCCCCTGCAAGACCTATCCCGGCGTTCCCTCTCCCTATAAAGACGTGGACATCATCATCGTCAGGGAGAACACGGAAGACCTCTATGCCGGAGTGGAGTTCGAGAAAGGTACCGCCGAAACCGGCGAGCTTATCAAATTCATTAATGACAAGAGGGACGGCGTTATCAAGGACGATTCCGGCCTGAGCATCAAGATGATTACGGAATCGGGCAGTCGGCGCATTATCAAGTATGCCTTCGAGTACGCCCGCAGGTACGGACGTAGGAAGGTAACGGCCACGCAAAAAGCCAATATTATGAAGTTCTCCGACGGCCTGTTCCTGTCGGTAGCCCGCGAGGTAGCTTCACAATACCCGGATATCGAGTTCCAGGAGGCGCTAATCGATAACCTCTGCATGCAGCTGGTGAAAAGGCCGCAGGAATACGATGTCATCGTCGCCCCCAACCTTTACGGGGATATCATCTCCGACCTCTGCGCGGGGCTGGTCGGCGGACTGGGCCTGGCCCCCGGCGCCAACATCGGCGAGGATATAGCCCTGTTCGAGCCGACTCACGGCAGCGCGCCCAAGTACACCGGACAGAACAGGGTCAACCCGATGGCCATGATGCTCTCCGGCGTGATGATGCTGCGGCACCTCGGCGAGACAGAAGCCGCCGACCGACTGGAAAGAGCCATCGCCGCCGTCATTGCCGAGGGCAAGAATGTCACCTACGATATGAAGCCAACCCGCGAAGACCCCACCGCTGTCGGCACGTCTCAGGTAGCGGACGCCGTGATTGAGAAGCTTAAATAAGCTGTTTGACAATAAAAGGGTTGCCTACTAGAATTGTCAATACCGAAGCGCGAGGAGGACAACAATGGATAAGAAAGAAATACTGGCTTTCATTAAGGCAAATCCCATGGGTTGTCTGGCCACGGTAGAGGGTAATAAGCCGCATGTCCGCGGTATGGAAACGTACCGCGTGGATGAGAACGGGCTTATCCTGTACACAGGCAAAACCAAGGATGTATACAAGCAATTAGTCAGTAACCCTGAGGTCGAGCTCTGTTATGTCAAAGAAGGTACGCAGGTAAGGGTGAGTGGCAGGGTAGAACTGGTGGAAGACCTTGCTATCAAGAAGGAAATCGTGGAAGCAAGGCCTTTCCTGAAACCGTTGGTGGAAAGAAACGGCTGGGACCCATTGGCTGTTTATTGCCTGAAAAATGGAACGGCCACTACCTGGTCCATGCAGGACATGGAAGCCCCCAAGACTTTTATAGACTTATAAGGCAGGTTAGATGAGCCCCGAACAAAGAGATAAAGACTGTATTTTCTGCAAAATCATAGCCGGCGAAATACCGACAGAACTTCTCTATCAGGACGAAGATGTTGTCGTCTTCCGCGATATCAACCCAATAACCCCCGTGCACCTGCTGGTCGTCACCAGGAAGCATATATCCTCCCTGGCAGGCATGACCGACGCCGAAATGCCGCTCGTTGGGAAGATGGTAAAGGTGGCCAACCGGGTGGCCAGAGAGCAGGGCATTGCCGAAAGCGGCTACCGGGTGACCATCAACAGCGGGGCGGAAGCGGGGCAGATAGTGCCTCACCTCCACATGCACCTCATGGGGGGACGGCATCTGGACTGGAAACACTAGGGTTTCGCTGATATTTTTCAACCCACCCCCTGTATCCCCTCCCTTGGAAAGGGAGGGGGAAATAATAAAAAAGAGGGGCTTGCACCCCTCTTAAACGCCCCCCTTACGCTGGCGTCTGCCTGTCCATTTTCAGAAGGATAGGCATTTAATAAATGCCAGAAAAAACCTTCAATCACTCAGGGTTTTTACGGTACTCAAGGTATATCAGCAGCCCGGCAACGCTCTTGGCATCTTCAATTTTCCCCGAATTAATAAGTTCGGAGGCCTGCGCAACCGGCACACGGACTACTTCGATGCCGGCGGTGTCTTCGGCGGAGAGAGGGTCGGGCGTCAGGTCTGTCGCCAGGTAGAGATACAGATACTCGTTACAGTAACCCGGCGTCGAATAGAAACCACCGAGCCGCTCCACTTTCTGCGGTCGGAAGCCCGTTTCCTCACGCATCTCACGTATTACCGCTTCCTCGGCATTTTCACCTTCATCGATGCCGCCTGCCGGTATCTCTAAAAGCTCCTTATCTATCGCCCGGCGGTACTGCTTGACCAGCAGGATATTATCATCGGCATCCACGGCAATGACCACGATACAGGCGGCATGCTCAACAACCTCACGCGTGGTCTGGCGTCCATCGGAAGTTCGGACAGTATCGACACGCAGCTTCAGGATACGACCTTCGAAGATAACCTGAGTGGAAAGTGGTTCCTCGGCCAATCTAGGTCGTCTCCCCGGCATGGTATATCAGCGCGGTCTCATCGCAGTTGGGGAACTTGGGACATCGGAAGCAGTCGGTCCAGACCTTGCGCGGCAGCTCCATCTTGTCGATATCAACAAACTTGTACCGCTTGAAGAATTCCGGCTGGTAGGTAAAGCAGAAGACCGTCTCAATACCGAGTTCCGCGGCCTCCTCAAGACAGGCTTCCACCAGTTTGGCGCCCAGGCCTTTTTTCTTGCTGTCCTCGGCTACGGCCATCGACCTTACTTCGGCCAGGTCCGACCAGCTGACGTGCAGCGCGGCGCAGGCAAGCACCACCTCGCCCTCCTTGATGACGAAATAGCTACGGATGTCCTCGTACAGCTCGCTCAGCGGTCGCGCCAGCATCTCGCCTTTACTAGCATAGTCGTTAATCAGCTTATGTACCTGGGGTATATCCGGGATTCTAGCTTTTTCTACCTGACTCACCTTGTTTTCCTTTCAATTTATCCTCGAGGGAGCTATAAAAAGACTCCTTGGGACGAATTCTTAAAAATCGGGCCACATGGGGACTCCGCTTTATGATAATCGCGTCACCGTTTGACAGCGGTAAATTCATATGCCCGTCCACACTCAGCGTGGCCGCATGATACGTGTTGAGGTGCAGGGCGACCTCGGCCATTTCCGGTAACACCAGAGGATAAGCCGAACTGAGGTGAGGAGCTATCGGCATCAACAGGAAGTCCCGCAACTGTGGATAGAGAATGGGGCCGCGGGCGGCCAGCGCGTAGCCGGTGCTACCGGTAGCCGTCGCCACAATCACACCGTCGGTCTTATAGTTGGTCAGGTGCTGGCCGTCAACGATGGCTTCGACCCTGATTAACCGGGCGATTTCGCCCCGCGCCACCACGATATCGTTCAGGGCATGATATATCCGGGACTCCCGACCGGAGGCTACCACTTCCGCCTGGAGCATAGTCCTTTCGTCAATCCAGCCTCCCGCATCGATTAATGACGGCAGCTTTCCCTGGGCTTCGTCCGCATCGAACTCGGTCATAAACCCAAGCTTGCCCAGATTTATACCCGTAATCGGGGTCGTCCCCGGAATTACCGCCTGGACCGCTCGCAGAATAGTACCGTCACCACCCACCGTAAGGAGCAGGTCGGTGCCGTCCAATTTGGTATAGGCATCATCCCTATCCCAGGCGGAACACACCCACACCGTGATGCCCCGTGACTTTATAAAGGCTTCCAGTTCGCCGGCCTTCGTCCGGGTGGCTTCAACCTTGGGGTGGTAGAGTATGCCGATTTTTTTCACAGCTATAACCTTACGTTTCCCGTCTTATTCCATTGCAAGGGAAACAAGAAAAGTGTAGCAATTTCGTGTTCGCAGTGTCAAGCGGAGAAGTTGAAACAGTTCCTTTCATTGCTGAATATGCTTTTACCTCACCCCCTTTATCCACCTCTCCAACCAATGATACGGGGGATTTTTATCTACCTCACCCCCTGTATCCCCCTCTCCTGACGAGGTTTCACAGGAGAGGGGGAGGAAAAGAAAGAGGGGCTTCGCCCCTCTTAAACACCCCGCAATTGCTGGCAGGGTCTTCGACACCCCACCCGAAGATGGCGGGGATGTCCTGCGGGATAAGCAGTAAATGCCGCGAGGGCGGCTTGGGTGGGAAAAGATTATAAAAAAGGGGGGCGGGGTGAGGTAAGCCTGGCAACCAAGTGCCGGTAAAACCACCCGTATCATTAACTTGCCAGACCAATCCTGACGATGTATGATAAATGTTGGTATTCTCACCGATATTATTTGTGCAGCAGCTATGGATAGTGAATTAGTGCCCCCGGGATTGACCTACCTCGCCGATAACATTATCTCCCGGCAGAATATTCTGGGTGTCACCAAAGAACAGAGTGCTCGATGGGCACAAAAACTCGACCTTCCCAGGCAAGCCGAGACCATTTTTTTCGCCGGCTGCGGCTACCAGTTCTCCGCCCAACTGGAAATACTGATGTCTCTGGCGCGGGGGATAGACAAGAGCGTTATCGGCGCCGAACTGCCGATGCGCTTTGCCCGCTTTCAGAAGAAGCTGGGACTCAATCTGCCCGGGATATACAGCAATGTCCTGTCCAGAGGCAGCGAAACTGAAGCCAAGCCGCTGGAAGCAGCCGTCAAGGTACTGCGCAATCTGGGTATTCAGCCGGGCTACCTGGCCGAGGAAGAGCCCTGCTGCGGGGCGCCGCTGAACCAAGCCGGACTGCAAACTCAATTTGCCGATAATGCCCGCCGGGCCTACCGGACGCTAAAATCTTTTGGAGTAAAGCAGGTTATCGGAGTAGTCCCCTACTGTACTCACGCTTTATCAAGGCTTTTTCCCCTCTACGTGGATGGCTATGACCTGGAGGTCAGGCATTTCCTTGAGGTTGTCGCCGAGAAAATACCATCGTATAAGCTGCGGTTTCCCCGTAAGGTTAAAGTGACCTACCACGACCCCTGCCAGCTGGTGCGTTATCTGAATTTAATCGAGGAGCCGCGCCGGATACTGAGGGCAATCGAGGGTATCGAGCTGGTGGAACCCGAATGGACCCGGGGGGAGTGGGCGACATGCTGCGGCGGCGGGGGAGGCTTTGAGACCGTTTTCCCCGAGTTGAGCCAGATGCTGGCGGTAAACAGGGCCAGCGAGCTGCTGGAGACCGGGGCCGAGATTATCGTGACACACTGTCCCGGCTGTATCATGCAGCTTAAGGACGGGCTTCGTGAACTGAAAATAGAAGGCGTCGAAGTCCTTGACCTGTCTCAGGTCGTCGCCATGGCCATGGAAACATGAAAAAAACGTCTGATTTCAAGAGTTATAAAAAAGAGATAATGGGAGCGGCCCATGACGACCGGCTCCGCCTGGCGCTGTCACGGGCTATCAAGAGCTTCCGCTCCAATGTAAAAAACGCCCTGGAGAAATTCCCTCATACGGTGGAAATGGCGGAAGAGGTCAGGCGAATCAAGGAAAAGGCCATCCCCGATATGGAGAATCTCACCCGGCAGGCGATTGACGCTATCGAAGAGAACAAGGGCAAGGGTTATATCGCCAGAACGGCGGAAGAGGCCCTGGAGATTATCTCCGACCTGACCGGGACTAAAAAGCTGGTGGTCAAGGGGAAGACGATGACCGGCGAGGAAATCGGCCTGCGCGAGTACCTGGAAGAGAAAGGCAACGAGGTCTACGAGACCGACCTGGGCGAGTTTATCATCCAGAAAATGGGGTCGCGACCGATGCACATCCTGTCGCCGTCGATTCACGTGCCCAGGGAGGATGTCGCCCGTCTTTTCTCCAAGATTATGGGACAGGAAATAGCGCCGGACTCGGATATCGCCGATATGGTGGCGGCGGCCAGGGAATACCTGCGGGATAAATTCTTCCGTGCCGATATCGGTATCAGCGGGGCCAATGTCGTTGCCGCCGAGACCGGCACGCTATTCATTATCGAGAACGAAGGCAATATACGCCTGGCCACCAGCGCGCCGCCGGTCCACATCGCCCTGGTGGGGATGGAAAAACTGGTGCCCACGCTCAGCGATGCGTATAAAGTATCCGAAGTGACCTGGCGATATGCCAACTATACGATTCCTTCCTATGTCAGCCTGGTATCCGGTCCGAGCAAGACCGGCGATATCGAGAAGGTGACCACCTACGGCGCCCACGGACCCAGGGAGTTCCATGTCATCTTTCTGGACGGGGGCAGGACCCGGCTGGCCAAATATCCCCGGCTGGCCCAGGCGCTTTACTGCCTGCGGTGCGGCGCCTGCCTCTACGAATGCCCCGTCTTTGCCGTGACTGCCGGCCACTTCGGGGATAAATATTTTACCGGTATCGGCGCCGTCTGGGCGGCCATCGTCAACGAGGACATGGAGAAGGCGGCGTCCATAGCTTATACCTGCCTGACCTGCGGGCGGTGCCGGCAGCGATGCCCCATGAAGATTGACGTGCCGGAAATGATTATCGAGTTGAGGAAAATGCTGGCGGAAGGCGATTTAGCCGATGCGTGAAATTAAAGCCAGTACGGTTACCGAAGCCGTTTCCAAGCTCTTCAAGCAGGCCAATTACGAACTCGGTGAGGACGTATTGACCGCCCTCAAGAAAGCGCGCCGGGAAGAAGAATCGCCGCTCGGCCAGGAAGTCATAGATACAATCCTGAAGAATGCCGACATTGCCGCCGTCGAGAGAATCCCCCTGTGCCAGGACTGCGGTACGGCCGTGGTCTTCCTGGAACTGGGACAGGACGCGCACATAGCCGGCGGCGACCTGTATGCCGCCGTCAATGGAGGGGTGCAACAGGCCTACGACGAAGGGTATCTACGCAAGTCAATGGTCGCCCGCCCCTTCTCCGACCGCACCAACACCGGCGATAATACCCCGGCGGTTATCCATACCGATATCGTGCCCGGCGACAGATTAAAAATTACCGTATTACCCAAGGGCGGCGGCGCCGAGAACATGGCCAGGCTGGGGATGCTGCTGCCGTCGGCGGGGCGGCGGGGGGTGGTGGAGTTCGTCGTCAATGCCGTGGACGAGGCCTGGAGCAAGCCCTGTCCCCCGGTAATCGTCGGGGTGGGTATCGGCGGCACGGCGGAAAAGGCCGCAGCTATGGCCAAGCACGCCCTGCTGAGGAAGGTCGGTGAGCCCAGCCCCGATAGCGAGATTGCCGACCTCGAAAGAGAGATTCTGGAAAAGGTCAATAACCTGGGCATCGGCCCGATGGGCTATGGGGGGAGAATCACCGCCCTGGCCGTTCACGCGGAGAGCTTCCCGGCCCATATCACCAGCCTGCCGGTGGCGGTAAACTTACAGTGCCACAGTGCCCGTCACCGGGAAATCGAGTTGTAGAGAATAATTGTCATTGCGAGGGAGACCCGACGTGTCGGGCCGACCGTGGCAATCTCTATCACGGATATAGGGATTGCTTCGCCTCCGCCTGCGGCGGATGGTCTCGCAATGACATGAGTGCCTTGAACCGAAATAAAAAGATATGATAAAAAAAGTTAAGCTACCGTTAACCGAAGAAGTATTAGCAGGGCTCAAGTCCGGAGACAACGTGCTGCTCTCCGGTATCCTCTACGTTGCCCGCGACGCCGCCCATAAAAGAATGGTCGAAGCCCTGGAAAGAGGAGAGTCGCTGCCTTTCGATATCAAGGAGCAGACGCTCTATTATATGGGCCCCTCCCCGGCGCCACCCGGTCGGCCCATCGGCTCGGCGGGTCCGACCACCAGCACCCGCCTGGACATGTATACTCCCCGCCTGCTCGCCGCGGGACTCAGGGCGATGATTGGTAAAGGCGTGCGCTCGGAAGAAGTGAAAGCTGCCATGAAAAAATATAAGGCAATATATCTGGCGGCGGTCGGCGGCGCCGGCGCTTTGATTTCCAAAAGCATTATCAAATCGGATATAATTGCTTATGCCGACCTCGGCCCGGAAGCTATCCTGCGACTTGAGGTGAAAGACTTCCCGGCAACCGTAATAAATGATATTCACGGAGGCGATTTGTATGTAGAGGGGAAGGCGAAATACACAAAAACCGAAAATAACACGAGCTTATAAGGAGGTTTGCCAATGGCTAAATCAGAATGGATTGATATTACCACACCGATGCCGGTTAACAAACCCATGCCGTATTTTCCTAACGACCCCCAGCCGCCTAAGATAGAGCGAATTTACGATGTAGATAAGGGCGACAGGGTCACCATGTCCCAGATAAATATCAACTCGCACAACGGCACGCACATTGATGCCCCACTCCATTTTATCTACGGGGGAGGGTCTATTGACGAGATGCCCCTGGATACCACTATCGGTCGGGCGCGCGTTATCGAAATTAAAGACCCGGAATCGGTAAAAGTCAAAGAACTGGAGCCGTATGATATCAGGTCCGGCGAGCGTATCCTCTTCAAAACGCAAAACTCGGAGAAAGCCTACCGGACGGATAAATTCGTTGAGGACTACGTCTATCTTGCGACGGAAACGGCGCATTATCTCGCCGATAAGAAAGTGCGACTTGTCGGTATCGACTATATAACGATAGGCAATTTCCACGACCATCAGAACATCGCCGAAACGCACGAGGCACTGCTTAAAAACGGTGTGTACATCCTGGAAATGATTAACCTCTCCGGCGTTAAACCCGGCGAATACGAGCTTCTATGTCTGCCGCTCCGGATGGAACGCGGCGATGCCGGACCCTGTCGCGCTATCCTCAGGCCGCTATAAGTTAAAAATATCAAGGAGACATACGCAATGACTAAATCAGAATGGATAGATATCTCGATTCCGCTGCGCAAGGGCATGGTGCACTGGCCCACCGACCCCGTGCCACCAGATATTGACTTCATGCATCACAAGGATAAGGACAAGCAGATTACGACTTCTCAGATGACGATAAATTCTCACCACGGTACCCACATTGACGCTCCACGCCACTTCAAACCCGATGGAACGAGCATTGATGAGATGCCCCTGGAAACCATCATGGGACCGGTGCGTGTCATCGAAATCAAAGATACCGAGTCGATAAAGCCGGAGGAACTGGAAGCTCATGATATCCAGCCAGGCGAGCGTATCCTATTTAAAACCAAAAATTCCTCGTTCTACAAGCTGGATAAATTCGTTGAGGATTTCGTATACATATCCACTGAGGCAGCCTACTTCCTCTATGAGAAGAAAATATCGGTGGTCGGCATAGATTATTACGCTATAGGTAGTTATAAGGATAGAGAGAGTCTGGTCGAGGTGCATGAGGTGCTGGTCGGCAACGGCATCTGGGCTATTGAAGGGCTAAATCTGTCCGGGGTGGAACCCGGTAACTATGAAATTATCTGTTTACCTATCAAAATTGAGGGGGGTGATGCCGGCTGGTGCCGGCCTATCCTCAGGCCGCTATAAACCAGTCCACTAAACAAGAGGGGGGCGTAAATGCCCCCCTTTGCTTTTAAGGTTTTTTAGCAGCCGCTAAACCATTTCACGATATAGCGGCAGCGGTTTACCGCCACCGACAATCAAGGACTCACCGGTAATATACGACGAAAGCCCCGATGAAAAGAACAGGACCGTATTGGCGATATCCTCCGCAGTACCGATTCGCTGCAGGGGCACGGATTTACCCATCTCGTCGAACCTAGCCTCTTTTTCTTTCTCCGACAAATTGGCCATCAAGGGGTCATAGAAGGGTGTTTTTATGGGTCCCGGCAGAATAGCGTTCACATTGATATTGTGGGGGGCCAGCTCGAAAGCCAGGTTGAGGACAAGCCCGATAATACCGGCTTTGGCGGAATGATATTCAGACGACGGCATAGGGGGTGAAAACACACCCAGGGAAGAAATTAAAACAATCTTGCCGTATTTCTGTTTTATCATGTACGGCGCCACTTCCTTGCAGAAAAAGGCATGGCCTTTCAGGTTCAGGGTTAACATGCTGTCCCAGAACCCTTCGTCAATATAGGCAATACCCCTTTTGGGTCTTTCGAACTTTTGCGAAGAATTAGCCAGCCTGGACTTGGGGACGCCTCCGGCGCAGCCTACCAGGATATCCACCTTGCCGAATTTGTTAACGGTCTGGTCCACACAATTCTTGATTTGCCCGGTGTCGGTAATGTCACACTTAACGAAAATACATTCCTTACCTTTTCTGGTGGCTTGCTCGGCCGTTTTCTTTCCTTCTGCCTCGTTAACATCGGCAATGACGCTGGAGCAGCCCTCCTCGGCAAATTTTATAGCCGTAGCCCGGCCCATCCCCGTGGCCCCACCGTTTATAATGGCAACTTTATCGGGTAATAGCACGTTTTACCTCCTTAATCATCTATTCCCATGTTCAGGTCTTAGCCATGATAATACTTTTCTGCGGGTATCTTCAACCTGCCAGCTTGAACCAACGCCCCCAAAACGCTAAAGTAGTAGTAGATAAGTAATCGGGAGTATTTATGCTTAACTCAAAACATATTGACCAGCTGCGCCGGATTGTCGGCAAAGAGAACATACTGACCTCTAAAGAGGAACTGCTGGTCTATTCTTACGATGCTACCAACATGTGGCAACACCTGCCCGAAGTGGTCGTGCTGCCATCCAATGTCGAACAGATTTCCGAAATTCTGAAGCTGGCCAACGAAACCCTGATTCCGGTAACTCCGAGGGGCGGCGGTACTAACGTCAGCGGCGGCTCCATACCGATTAAAGGCGGCATCGTCCTGTGCACCACCAGGATGGACCGGATTATCGATATTTCCAGCACCAACCTGAACGCCACGGTAGAGCCGGGCGTCATCCTTCAGGATTTCCAGACGGCCCTGGCTGAAGAAGGGTTGTTTTTCCCTCCCGACCCCCAGAGCTTTTCCTGCTGCACGATGGGCGGCGTGGTGGCGGAGAACTCCGGGGGACCTTCCTGCCTGAAACACGGGGTCGCCAAGCAGTACGTGCTCGGCCTAGAGGTGGTGCTGGCCGATGGCACAATAATGAAACTCGGCGGCCTGACACCCAAGAACAGGACGGGGTACGAGCTGACGATGCTGTTTACCGGCTCCGAAGGGACGCTGGGTGTTATCAGCAAGATAACGCTCCGGTTGCTGCCGTCTCCGAAGGCCAGCAAGACCATCGTTGCCGTTATCAGCGACGTGGCCGTAGCCGGTGAGACCGTGACCGAAATTATTGCGAGCAGTGTCCTGCCCTCGAAGGTCGAGTTTGTGGACAACTGGACGTTTGAAAAGTTCCGCGGGCTCCTGCCGGACGAAATTCTCGATAAATCGGAGGTAATTCTTCTTATACAGGTCGATGGGTTGCCGGAAACCGTGGACGCCGAGACGCAGCAGGTCGTGGGTATCTGCAAAAGCCGGGCGGGCGAGGTCAGGGTGGCTGAAGACCAGGCGGAGGCCGATAAATACTGGCAGGCCAGGGCTGCCCACTTCTCCGATATCTCCAGTCGCACCCATACCATCGTCAACGAGGATATATCCGTGCCGCGCGATAAGATAGCCGATTTTATCAAACTCAGCCAGGAGAGCGCCCGGCGTTACGATGTGCCTATCAGCTTTGCCGGGCATGTCGGCGACGGTAATTTCCACCCGGTGGTGCTTACGGATAGTCGTAACGAGGAACATTATAACCGCTCCCTGAAGTGCGTGGAGGAAATTATCGAGATAGCCCTGTCTCTGGGCGGCGTCCTTTCTGGCGAGCACGGCATCGGACTGGA
>DAOUEB010000127.1:0-5719 GCA_034430675.1 Dehalococcoidales bacterium | reverse complement strand
CAGGCGTCAATGCAGTTCCGGCTACCCGTGCACTTCTCCGGGTCGATAATCACTATCCCATCATCCCTCTTGTATATCGCCTCCGATTTGCAGGCGGGGATACAGGGCGCTTCATCACAGTGCTGGCAGATGTCGTGCATGTACCTTACCCTGACCTTGGGTACGCTACCCTGCACTACGTCCGTGACCTTCATCCAGAACTGACCCGTGTCCGGCTGGGGCTTGGCGATGGGTGTCCAGTCGTTACCTACATGCTCGTCCTTGCAGGCTATCTGACAGTTGTAGCAGCCGTTGCACCTGTTTATGTCTATCACCATTGCCTTCATTATTCCTGTTCACCTCCAACTATTACTCTATCAAATCGCAGCCCGGAGGCCCGATGATACGGCCTCTTGAATGCTTCGGTACCTTTTGGAAAAAGTAACGGCGTCAAAATAATACACTCCCGCTTCAGTTCTTGTCAAACCGCTAGAGCGTTATGACGCCCAGGTAGACATCGGCCGTCGTTCTTACCGGCAGCTCTTTCGGCTCATATCCTCTGGCCTCAATTTTGACGGTATAATCCGTATTACCGGCCAGGCCTTCAAACTCGAAATCACCGAAAAAATTGGCCTTAACCATCATCTGCTTACCGTTACCGGCCAGGGTAACCGTGGCGCCTCCGGCGCATTCATCCGTATCCCCGAATACCACCGTACCGGCCACGAACTTTTTAGGCAGACCGATATAGGTTACACTTTCTTTCTGCCCGTATTCAGGGTGCAGCGCCTCGGTAGCACCCGAGGCGATAAGTCGAGACACCTCACTATCAGGGTCGTCGAGGTCGCCGAAAGCCAGGGCGCCGGTAGGACACATTTCGACACAACGAGGCTCCTTCCAGCCTTCATCGAGGAGATGGGCGCAGAGACTGCACTTCTGAGGGAGCTTTTTCTCCTCATTCCAGTAAATAACGCCGTACGGGCAGGCCGATACTACCTGCTGCTGTCCTACAGCCTTTTCGGGGTCGATAATGACAATGCCATCGGGGCGACGGTACACGGCTCCGTCCCGTGCCGACTTTACGCATGGCGCATCCTCGCAGTGCATGCAGGGTACCGGAATATAGGCGAGCTTAACTTTCGGATATTGCCCTCTTTCTTTCTCAACTATATTCATCCAGAACTGCCCCATCATCGGCTGCGCTGCCGAATAACCAGGATAATCATGCCCGCAGTGCTCATCCTTGCAGGCTAGAAAACAGTTATAACACCCGCTGCATTTCGCGATATCGATTACCATGCCGTATCTGGCCATTTAAACTTTCCCTTCCCACCTGGTTATCTCTACCAGGCAAGAGTTACTGGCCATTCCGGGAACGTTCTTGGATATCATCCTGGCCGGTGTCAGCAGGTTGACACAGCCGCCCTTATCTATGCTGCCGGGTTTGCCCGGCTCCAGCGGGTCATACTTGGCCGACGACTGAAACGAGTGAACTACCCCGGGTTTAAGTCGCTCGGTAAGCTGGGCGATACCCAGCACCGCGCCGCGGTCGTTATACATCTTGACAATGTCGCCGTGGCGGATACCGCGAGCTTCAGCATCCGACGGATTTATACGCATCGGCCACCAGGCGTATCCGTCCTTAATAACACGATTCGCCGGGATTTCATCCAGCCAGGGGGACTTATTCTCGTGGTGAGTGTGAAAAGAATACCGCGGATGAGACGATATGAGCTGAAGCGGATATTTCTTCGCCAACTCCGAGTCATACCCTTCCCAGCTCGGTATATACCTGGCCAGCGGCGGTCTTTCCTCGTCATCGGGGAAATGCTGCTGCAGGCTCTGCGAGACGAATTCTATCTTGCCGCTATAGGTACCCAGCCCCTTTTCCCCGAACCCTGGATTTGTCGGGTCGGGGATATCACAGGGACGCCCTTCGTAGTACCAGCGATTCGAGACGGTGGGCTTATAGTCCTCCCCGGGGGGTGGCACGACGTAGTACCCCTTCTTCTTGAAATCCTCGTATTTCATGAATTTCGGCATCGAAGAGATATTGTATATTTTCTTAATCCAGTCTTCCTCAGAGTTGCCTTCGGTGTACTCTTCCCTGAAACCCAGCCTTTCGGCGAGTTCGGTATATATATCGTAATCCGACCGGGATTCCCACAACGGCTCGATACATTTTTTCTGGTAGATGACGATGCGGTGGTTGTGTCCGACACTGCTTGAGCCATAACCGCCGGGAGCGGCCCACTCGGAGATGTCGCTGCGCTCAAAATTGGTGCAGGCCGGCAGAATAATATCGGCAAAGGGCGTTTCGCTCTGCCACCAGCAATCCTGGCTTACCGCGAACTCAAGATTGGGGCTCTGGTACATTTTCACAAACCTGTTGGTATCCGTCATGGTAGAGATATACGAACCGCCGTGACGGTAGAACATCTTGATATCGGAGCCGTTGGGGCCCGGCTCGGGACAGGTGTATGGTATAAACTGCTGCTCAATCGACTCGCCGCAGAAGCCCTCGCCTATCCAGCTAACCGGCGGATTCATGATGGACTCCGGCAGAAGCAAGCGGTAATTACGCTGGGTGACTTTATTAACGGCCGGTTTCTCGGCTACCAGCCCGAATGTATCCCACCCTGCGGACGAGTACCCCGGGAACTGGAACGAGTAATCGACCGGCGGCCCCATGCTGGCGCCACCCCATACATTAACTCCGGGCTTACCCAGTCCCTGCATGGCGATGAGAAACACCATAAGCCTGGTCCATTCGGTGGCATAGGCCTGCCGGCAGGCCCCGCCAACGCCGTACATGGCGCCGCAACCCAGCATAGTGGGTTTAGAAGCCCATTCCCGGGCAAGCGCCGTAATATCACGCGCGGGGACGCCGGTTATTTCCGCCGCCCACCCCGGTGTCCGGGGAGTGCCGTCTTTCTCTCCCAGGACCTGCTTCTTAAACTCTTCAAAGCCCAGGGTGCGATTTTCAATAAACCATTTATCGTAAGTACCTTCTTTTATCCAGACATAAGCGATGGCCTCGGCCATGGCGGCGTCGGTGCCGGGACGGGGCGCCAGCCACTTGTCGCCGAGGGTAGCCGCCGTGTAGTTGCACCAGGGGTCGATAAAGACCATTTTGATGCCCAGCTCTCTCAACCACATGCGCCAGATAACGGATTCCTGGCCGCAGTAGTTACCGGCGCTGGTGTTGGGGTCATTAGCCCAGAAGACCACCATCTCGGTGTTTTTCAGGGCATCCTGGAGCATATCAACGTTATCGCTGACGCCGAGTTTCCAGTGATAGCCCCAGGCATGCACCGCACCCCAGAGCCACCCCTCCCAGCTATCGCAGTTATCAAATAAAAACGTGAAGCCGAGCTGCTGAAAGAACCTGCCGAAAGGCCCCATCTTGTAGAATAACAGGCCCCAGTTATGATGGGACGAGGTGCTGCCGGTAATGGCGGCCGGGCCGTAAGTCGCCCTTACCCTTTTCATCTCACCGGCGACGATATCCAGGGCTTCGTCCCAGCCTATCCGCTCGTAGCCGGACTTACCTCTGTTCTCCGGGTTTCTCGCGCCATCAGGATTAAAATCCACCCTTTTATAGGGATATTTAATCCTTTTCTCGGAATAAATCCTGCTTCTTTCGGGGACAACGTAGGGGTTCAGGGCGACCTTTCGGAATGGTGAAAACCTTTTGCCTCTGGCTTCAATCGTCCATGTCGGCGGGTCGGTCTCATCAAAGACTATGGGGCGTATCCGCGTTATCACGCCGTCCTTGACATGAACAAAAACAGCGCCACCCACAGTGCACTGAGTTAGAATCTGTTCCGACAAAATTCAATCTCCATATTTCGTCATTCCCAACTTGATTGGGAATCCAGGAATGTCTGGATTCCCGCTGGAGTTTACCCCGTACGCCGATACGGGGCGGGAATGACATACTAGCAGATATAATTCATTAATCGTTAGTTAATACTCTATCAAACCGCAGCCCGGAGGCCCAATCGTAGGGTCTGTTGAACGCCCCGGGGTATTGTTGTCTCAGTTCGTCCAGGTTGACCCTCTCTACCTCGACCAGGAACCCGCTGACCACCATCCCGACGGCATTCTTCGAGGACCAGTTATACGGCGTAATTGTATTGATGGCGCCGCCACGGTCGAGTTCACCGGGGACGATGGGGTCGTACCTGGCGCCGTGCTCTACGTAGGCAACGCCGGGCATGACTCTCTCCGTTAGGTAAGCCCCGCAAAGAACGCCGCCCCTCTCATTGTATATCTTTACCACGTCTCCGTGTTTAATACCCCTCTCGGCCGCGTCCGCCGGATTGAGCCACAGGGGCTCGTAGAGGTAGCCATCCGGCCCCCTGACCTTGCACGTGGGGATTTCCTTGAACCAGGTAACATCATCGAGGTTGGCATGCACCCGCCACCTGGGGTGGTTGGACTGGCAGAGCAGGGGGTAATTATTGGCTCGCGGAAGCTGCAGGCTTTCCTGGTGCGATTCGCCGTAGGGTATCCAGTGGGGTACCGGCGGCCTCTCATTATCGTCGGGGAAGTGCTCCGCCAACCTCTGGGAGTAAAACTCCAGCTTGCCGGTGGGAGTCGATAAAGGATGTTTCTCCGGGTCTTTATAAAATTCGTACATACCGGCCGGGTATTTCTCCCATTCGGGGTCGGTCGGAACGACGTAGTACTGCTTCTCTTTAAATTCCTCCCAGTCGCAAAGCCCCGCCTGGGGAACGCCGGACCCATCGAAACCATATTTTATCCATTCCTGAACGGACTTGCCCTGGGTATATTTCTCCAGCATCCCCAGCTTCTCGGCTATCAGGCATACTATTTCGTACTCGCTCTTGGACTCCCCAATCGGCTCGATGCACTTATTCTCCAGGAAAATACTTTCAAACTGGTCTCCGGTGGTGCCTTCCCCGATATCCTCCGTCTCGTATTTGGTATTGGACGGCAGGACAATATCGGCGAAAAGACAGTCGTTCTCCATCCAGGGGTGCTGGGCCAGCATGAACTCAATCGATGGGTGCCGGTAGGCTTTCACATGGCTGTTACCGTCGTTCCAGCAGGTCGTCAGGCAGGGAGCATCGGTCCATATCATGTGCACCTGCGAGCAACCGGGGACGGGATAGACGTATTTCTTGAACTGGTCTTCGGTCGGCAGTATCTGGTAGCCGCTGCCGTAGATACTGAACTCTCCCTTTAAAATGGCCTCGTGAACCAGGCATTTCGGGATGACCTGTTTCGGCATAGGCGCGAAGTTATCATACCCGCGCACCGCCCCCGATATGTCCGGCTCAATAATACCCCAGGGCCGGTGCTTCAGGCACCGGCGTTTCAGAACCGCCGAGGAAAAAAACGCGCCTTCCAGGACAGCATGCATGTGTACCCCTGGTTTACCCAACCCCTGCATTGCCAGCAGCATGACCTCGAGCCGGGCCGGTTCGTGGGAGTACGGCCCCCTGATGTAAGGGCCTCCGAGACCGTGCGCCGTCGATGTCGTTTTGGATGCCCATTCTTTAGCCAGGGCTTTAATGATACGGGACGGAACCCCGCATAGCTCCGCCGCCCATCTGGGGGTCTTGGGAATACCGTCTTCCTTGCCCAGGACATATTCCTCGAATTTGTCGAATCCCACCGCGTGTGTCTTTATATATTCCTTATCATATAAACCTTCGGTAATCCAGAGGTAAGCTATGGCGAGTTGCAGGGCGGCATCCGTATTGGGGAG
>DAOUEB010000126.1:0-8385 GCA_034430675.1 Dehalococcoidales bacterium | reverse complement strand
CATCACTCGGTTATCCTGGAGTTTAACGTGCCCAGTTACCGCACCGGCGCGGCAGAGCAAAACGAAAAGGAGGTGAACCGGCAAAAATAATTGTCGTTTACCGGCAAAAATAGTTGACGTCTATCAGCTCCCTTTACTGCGATACTTATCATCTATGAAATGACCGGTAACTATGCTATTATTCTTCCCCTTATGGCAGCGGTAGTTATTAGCACAGTCATAAGCCGGGCCCTCAAACACGGAACAATCTATACACTTAAGCTGCTGCGTCGCGGAGTGGATATTGAGCAGGAAGAAATGGCGGATGTCATGCGGAACGTCACCGTAAAGGAAGCAATGTCACGGGGTTTCCCGACAGTGCCAGCCACAATGAAGGTGGATGAGCTTGTCAAGCTGTTTCAAAAGACAGGTCATCACGGATTCCCGGTGGTGAACAAAGAGGGTTTCCTGGATGGTGTGGTAACCCAGACTGAATTAGAGCGCCAATTAGGAGCAACATCAGTAAAAAATAAGCTTACCGCAGGTGATATCGCCACCAAGCACCCATTGGTTGCTTACCCAGACCAGACCCTGGACAGACTGCTAGATGCCGTGGACGAAGCGGAGGCTCGCATACCTGTCGTCAGCAGGGAAGGTGGTAGACGCTTGCTTGGAGTATTAGGTCGTCATGAGATAATTGCTACTTATCGAAAGAAGGCAAGAAGACGGATACCCGCGAAGAGACTGCACTAGGCTTTTATCTGCTGAGTGGTATCCTTTATTGCTCCTGCGGCAAAGCGATGATAGGGTGAAGCGCCAAGTCCCACTTATAACCCCTGGTGGAGCCGGGGGGATTCGAACCCCCTACCTCCTGCGTGCAAAGCAGGCGTTCTCCCAACTGAACTACGGCCCCAAGCACAAAAATTATAGCATATGTCCATTTCTACTTACCACGCGGCATTATATCTATTGACTCGTTGTGAGAGAAACATACAAATATCTCCGTGCTCTACCCCGCCCTTTGGGTTGCAGGAGACCAATATCCGCAAGTCTTTGCAAATCCCGCCTGGCTGTCTCGTGCGAGGTTCCCGTATGTTGCATATAGTCCCTTGGTCTGATTCCATCATGTAAAAAAGCGAACGCCAGTGCATCCACCTGGCGCCCCTTAATGCCATATTCCTGTACGAATTTTTTCCGCCAGTTATCCATTACTCTCCTGAAATCAACTAGATTATCGGAAACAAGACTAATTTCGACGTTTAGAGCTTGTGCAAAATACTCAAGCCATGCAGTCACATCGCGCCCTCGTTCAAAGCGATCGCCTACAACTTCGTTAATCGTATTAAAGTAATTAGGTAAGTCCAGACTGAAAAATCTCTCAAGAGAAAGCAGTTTGTTAAACCCATAACCTGACCTTTGTAGAATCAATGTGGTCAGGGCACGGGCGGTTCTACCGTTACCATCCCAGAACGGGTGTATCTCCACAAGCCTTAAATGGGCTATTCCCGCCAGTAAAACAGGATTGATTTCTTCATGCTCTCCCCTTAACCATATACTAAACTCGCGCATTAGCACTGGCACATCTCCCTGATTTGGCGGTGTATAGACGCACTTCCCGGTCATGTAATGCCTAACATAGTTCTCACCTTTTCTGTATTGGCCTGGTGTCAGCATAGGATCATCATCACCCAGAATTAAGGCATTTATATGACGTATAGCGTGCTCATCAATTGGAATACTGGTATCATCAGAGATGCTATCGATGAATCGGTATGCTTTGTAACAGTTCTCAATCTCCTTAATCTCTTTCGTATCCGCCTGCACCTTCTCACCTTGAAGAATGTCGTCAACTTGGTCTTCACGCAGCGTATTTCCTTCGATTTTCGTAGTGTGATGCAAACTACGCTGTATAGCACGCCGTTTCAGCCACGATTCATATCGCGGGTCCAACAACAGGCGCTCAAAAGCCCACTTGTCCCTATCAATGTTACTAAGATGTATTTTAATATCTTGCGAATTAGTGAAGATAGGCGTATAGTTAGTACCAATTGCGTAGTCGCTATTTTGTTGCTGATTAATTGTCATGATACATCAACTCCATACTAATCTACAATATATATGCATATTATAATATATATCTGCAACTTTGTCAAGCGTTTAATCCCCTAATCTGCAACTAATATACATAACAAGTAATAAAATCAGATATTTTCCTTGTCAGGCACATGCATTGTTGCTATACTGGATATGTTGTCTTTTTAACGGATTAGCTATGAATTACGAGACTATTATCGGGCTGGAGGTTCACGCCCAGCTCCTGACCAAGAGCAAGATGTACTGCGGCTGCGGCACCGATTATTCCAGCGCGCCGCCCAATACCCATGTCTGCCCGGTCTGCCTCGGTATGCCCGGCGTTCTGCCCGTCATCAACAAGCAGGCGGTGGAATTTACCATGATGACGGCCCTCGCCCTCAACTGCCCTATCTCCGAATACACCAAGTTCGACCGCAAGAATTACCCCTATCCCGACCTTATGAAGGGCTACCAGATTTCCCAGTACGACGCCCCCATCGGCCAGAAGGGCTGGCTCATCATCGAAGTCGACGGTGAAAGGAAGAAAATAGGCATCACCCGCGTCCACCTCGAGGAAGACGTCGCCAAGCTGCTGCATCGCACCTCTCCGGAAGGGGAAGACTACAGCCTGGTAGACGTCAACCGCTCCGGCTGTCCCCTGATGGAAGTTGTCGGCGAGCCGGACCTGCGTTCGCCTGAGGAAGCGCGGCAGTACCTCATCAAGCTGCGCAGTATCCTGCAATACCTGGGAGTCTCCACCTGCAACATGGAGGAGGGCAGCTTTCGCTGTGATGCCAATATCAGCCTCCTCCCCGAAGGCAGCAGCGAGTTCACCGCCAAGGTGGAAGTTAAGAATATGAACAGCTTCAAGGCAGTTTACCTGGCCATGGAGTACGAAGCCCGGCGCCAGAGGAAGGCGGTCGCCGAGGGCACGAAACTCGTTCAGGAAACGCGGGGCTGGGTGGAGGAAAAGGGCAAGACCGTCTCCCAGCGCAGCAAGGAGTACGCACACGACTACCGTTACTTCCCGGAGCCGGACCTCCCACCGCTGGTCATCGGGCGCGACTGGGTGGAAGACGTCAGGAAAAAGCTGCCCGAGCTGCCCGAAGCCCGGCGCGACAGGTTTATGGCCGAATACGCCCTGCCTATCTATGATGCCAGCCTGCTCACCGGCTCCAAAGCCATGGCCGACTACTTTGAAGAGGGCGTAAAGGTCAGCAAAGATGTGTCACCAAAAGAAGTGGGCAACTGGCTCCTCGGCGAAGTCAGCCGCATTATCAATGCCGGCAATATTGATATTGACGAATTCAAAGAAAAGGTAAGTCCGCAGATGCTTTCCGGACTCATCCTGAGTTCACATGGCGCGATTAATACGGCCACGGCCAAAACAGTGCTTGAGGATATGTTCCAGACAGGCAAGACCGCCGATGAAATTATTAAAGAAAGCGGCCTCAGCCAGATTAGTGACACTCAAGAGCTTGAGAAAATAGTCGCCGAGGTGATAAACTCTAATGTACAGCCTGTCGCCGACTTTAAAGCCGGGAAAGAGACGGCCCTCAAGTTCCTGGTCGGCCAGGTAATGAAGGCAACGAAAGGTCGTGCCAATCCGCAACTTGTCAGTGAAGTGCTGAAGCAGAAGCTTGTCGAAGACTCTTCGAGCTGAAGCCTGAAATCCGGCAACTGGAGAATAAAAATGGCAACTTATTTATATATAGCTCAGATAGTCGTCGCCGTAGCCCTGATAATGGTCGCCATGCTTCAGGTTCGGGGTGGTGGTCTGGGGGGTATCTTCGGCCAAGCGGACACAGTATACCGCACCAAGCGCGGCGTGGAAAAAACGCTCTTCCAGCTTACCATCGCCCTGGTGGTTATTTTTCTCATCCTCTCCATAGTGTCGCTCCGGGTAAGTATCTGATTTTCGGTAGGAGCCATGGATGCCGTAATAACCTTTACCACCGATTTTGGTCTGGCCGATGCCTATGTCGCTGCCATGAAGGGGGTGGTGCTGGGTATCAACCCCGGGGCAAAACTGGTCGATATCTGCCACTCCATTAAACCCCAGAACGTCTCCCAGGCTGCTTTTGTCCTGAGTACGGCCTGCGAATTCTTTCCCCGACGCACTATCCATCTGGTGGTGGTCGACCCCGGCGTCGGCACCGACCGGCGAGCTGTCATTCTGAGGACGCCCGAAGCCGACTTCGTGGCGCCGGACAACGGCGTCCTGAGCTATGTTATTCAGAAGTATGGGGGAAAACAAACCGGTACGAACCTTCGGCAACTGGATGGGGCGGAAGCTTTCGCCATTACCGAATCGCGATTCTGGCGGTCGCCGGTCAGTCCCACCTTCCACGGAAGAGACATCTTCGCTCCGGTGGCCGCCCACCTTTCTCTGGGCACACCCCCGTCCGCTTTCGGCGAGCCCGTAAAGTCACTTACCATGTTGCCGTTGTCCCGCCCCCACCGCACGCCGGGCGGCACGCTGGTAGGTAATATCCTGCACGTTGATAATTTCGGCAACCTGATTACCAGCCTGAAAAGCAGCGACCTTCCCACGGAGGCCGGCTCAGTTACAATTGAGGTGGGTAACGAGACAGTCTGCGGGCTGAGTCGCACCTACGGCATGGCTGAGGGTCTGTTGGCCTTGATTGGCAGCAGCGGCCACCTGGAAATTTCGCTGAAAGATGGTAACGCCAGCGCCTTTCTCGGCACCGGAGTAGGCGATGAGGTAAGAATTAGGGGTGCTCCTTAAGAAATAGTGCCATTTTCAGGCTTGCCGCTATTGACAAATACGAGCAGGTTTGCTACGCTGCTTGGCAGGATAATTAAGGAGGTGCGGAGATGCAGGCATATTGCATGAAGTGTAGGAAGAAGGTAGAGATTAAAAATCCCCAATCGGTTACCCTGAAGAATGGGCGCCCGGCGACAAAGGGTGTTTGCCCCGCCTGTGGCACCAAGGTATTTCGTATCGGCAAGGGCTAATATCTCTGTAGCGCTCCACCCATCCTGTTGATGTAACCGGTATCATTATCATTTTCGTAACTCCTGTGCAGCAAGTTATCCGTCAGTACGTCTGTTACGTTCGATAGCTTACGGTAGGCTGGGTGGTGTATGCCTGGCCGTGGCTAACTGCTATATCGAACTATATATTGTATTGAACAGGGAAGGCATGGCATGGGCTGTGCCTTCTTTTGCGTAATGTCCGTTTACTGTTAGCGCTTCCTTTACTCCAGGACCACGCCGGTGCCGTAGGCGAGCACCTCAGCGGCATTCTGCATTATCATTGATGTGCTGAAGCGGAGGCAGATTATGGCGCTGGCCCCCTGCTTTTCGGCGTCCTCAATCATCCTCTTGATGGCCTCTTCCCTGGCTTCGGCCATCATCTTGGTGTATTCGGTAATCTCGCCGCCGGCCATACCCCTGAAGGCAGCCATGATGTCCTTGCCCAGGTGCCTGGCCCTGATGGTGCTGCCCTTGACCATACCGATGGTCCTTTTGACTTTCTTGCCCTCTACCTGCTCGGTGGTTGTGATAATCATCTCTCTACCCCCTTGAATTCATCTTTCTTGCCCAGCCGGTCCTTGATGGCGACACCGAGAAGAATCAGCACCCCCACCCCGATAGCCCCCACGGCTATCCTGACGAGCAGGGGGATGTCGCCGTCCATAAAGAATCCCTGGACGGCCCAGCCGATTAAAGCCAGTACTCCCAGTCCCATTAAAATAAAGGCGATATTCTGCCACATGGTGCGCCTCCGGTCAGGGGATTTGTTACAACCCTCCCCCTGTATCCCCCTCCCTTGGAAAGGGAGGGGGAATTTTTGCAAGAGGGGCGAAGCCCCTCTTTTACGCCCCCTTTACGTCACATTATCTATTTCGCTTCCAGACTGCTATTGTCCCTTTAGAGGTATCCTCTAAGATTATGCCTTGCTTGGCTAACTCGGCCCGTATTTCATCTGCCTGTTGCCACTTCTTTTCTTTACGTAGCCTAGACCGTTCCTCAATAAGTTGATTGACGCGTAGTTTGGTTTCTGTGTCTGGTTCTCTGAGAAAATCAAGCACTTCGAGCTTTAAGCCAAGAACACTAAAGGCAAGTTTCTTAAGAAGGCTTTGAGCCTTTGCGAACTTGGTACCTGTATCGCTGGCTTGATTAATGGCTCTGGCTAAATCGAAGAGGGTAGCGATAGCCTGAGCGGTATTGAAGTCGTCATCCATAGCTTCGATGAACCTTTTTTGGTAAGGTTCGGCATTAAGTGCTTCTCTGGATGACTTACTTGTATCATTTATAGCCATTACATGCCGCAACCTTTCGGCCCCCCGCTCCGCCGCCTCCAGCGCCTCTTCGGTGTAGGTCAGCGGGCTGCGGTAGTACGAGCTTAAAATGAAAATCCGTATGGCGTCGGCGCCATACTTTTGCAGGGCTTCCCGTATCGTTATCAGGTTGCCCAGCGACTTGCTCATCTTGTCGGTGCCCAGTTGCACCAGGCCGTTGTGCAGCCAGTATTTGGCAAACGGCTTGATGCCGGTAAAGTTCTCGGACTGGGCAATCTCGTTTTCGTGGTGGGGAAAGACCAGGTCCTGCCCGCCGCCGTGGATGTCTATCGTCTGTCCCAGGTATTTCAGCGACATGGCACTGCACTCTATATGCCACCCCGGCCTTCCCTTGCCCCAGGGGCTGGGCCAGTCCGGTTCGCCCGGCTTGGACGCCTTCCACAGGACAAAGTCCATGGGGTCTTCCTTCTCCTCCCCGATTTCACAGGTTGTCCCGGACCTCATGGAGTCCAGACTGCGTTTCGATAGCTTGCCGTAGTCGGGCACGTTTCTCACCCGGAAATAAACACTGCCCCGTGCCGGGTAGGCATAGCCCTTAGCTATCAAGCCCTGTATCACCTCAATCATTTTAGGGATTTCATCTGTGGCTTTGGGGTATTTATCCGTTTCCGCCTTGATAATGTTCAAGTCTTCCATATCTTTATCAAAGCTTTCGGTGTATTGTTTTACCAGTTCATGCGTGGAAATGCCACGCTGATTAGCCCGTTCTATAATCTTATCGTCAATGTCGGTAACATTCTGCACGAACCTGACCTTGTAGCCGCGGTATTTGAGGTAACGCCTGATGACATCAAAGATGATGTAGCTCATGGCATGACCCAGGTGGGCATCGTCATAGGGGGTAACGCCGCAGACGTACATCGTCACCACGTCGCCCTGGGGCTGGAATTCCTCCTTTTTACCGGAGAGAGTGTTAAATACCTTCATCTTTACCGCCTTCTATCAGAGCTACGGCATATGCCGCGATACCTTCCCCCCGCCCGATGTATCCCAGCCCGTTGTTGCTACTGGCCTTCACGCTTACCTGCCCTTGGTCTATACCCATCGCCTGGCTGAGTTGCCCGCGCATCTCATCGAGGTATTCACTGAGTTTCGGGCTCTCGGCCACCACGGTGGCATCGATATTGACCACCCGCCAGCCGCCGTCCGCCAGCTTTTTCTTCACTTTTTCGAGTAAGACCAGGCTGGATATATCTTCATACCGGGGGTCACCGGACGGGAAGTTTACGCCGATATCCCCCAGCGCCGCCGCCCCTAGCAGGGCATCGCAGACAGCGTGTGTCAGCACGTCGGCATCGCTCCAGCCCTCCAGGCCTTCATCGTAGTGTACGTGTACCCCTCCCAGCACCAGTTTCCGCCCCGGTGCCAGGGGATGTACGTCGTAGCCTGTACCGATACGAATATTATTTTTCATATTTCTTTAACAAAATTTCTGCCAGGGCCAGGTCGTCGGGCGTGGTCACTTTAATATTATCATAAGAGCCCGTGTAGAGTTTAACTTTATGTCCCAGCCGCTCCACCAGTGAGGCATCGTCCGTAACGTTGCTGGCGTCCTGCTGGTGGGCTATCTGGATGACATCGAAGCGGAAGACCTGTGGCGTCTGTACCGACCGCAGATTTTGACGTGGTGGCGTCTGGCGCACTATCTCGCCCGGCCCCACGACCTTGATAGTGTCCGTCACCGGCACCGCCGCCGCAGCCGCGCCAGTTTCTTTAGCCGCCTCCAGCCCCCGCTCGATTAAGTCCACCGTCACCAGCGGGCGGGCGCCGTCATGGATAATGACCCAGTCGAAGTCGTTGAGCTGTTTCAGTCCGGCGGCCACCGAGTCCTGCCGGCGTTTCCCCCCGAGGCAGATGTCGCTCACCTTCGACCATTCCGGGCCGGTGACCAGTGTGCGGCATTTATTTTCTTTGTCGCCGCTTATCACCACCACTATCTGGTCGACGAGCGGGCATTCCTGGAAGGGACGCGTCGCCCGCAGCAGAACAGGCTCGCCACCCAGCG
>DAOUEB010000125.1:0-5635 GCA_034430675.1 Dehalococcoidales bacterium | reverse complement strand
CCGCAGCGATTTAACATCGGCAACCCGCTGGACATGGAGCTCAAGCTCTGCCTCAACCTGGTGGAATTCGTCAAGCGTTCCAACGGCATTTTCGGCAAGAGCGGCACCGGCAAGACCTTCCTCACGCGCATCCTGCTCATCGGCATGCTGCAAAAAAGCAAGGCCGTCAACCTGATTTTCGATATGCATAACGAGTACGGCTGGCAGGGCACGTCGGAAGGCGGCCCGCCTGTTAAAGCACTTAAACAGCTATTTCCGGCCAGCGTGGCCGTCTGTACGCTCGACGAAGAGAACTCGCGGCGGCGGGGCGTCAGCACCGACTTCGTCGTGAAAATCGGCTACGATGAAATAGAGCCGGAAGATATCGCTATCCTCCGTTCGACGTTAAATCTAACCGACCTTGCCGTCGAGGCCACGCATCAGTTAAAGCGCCGTTTCGGTAAAAGCTGGATTCAAAAAACACTGGATATTCAAGATTCTGAAGAAGTAAAACAGCTTTTAGAAGAAACCAAGATTCACGAGAGCACTTTATCTAGCCTTATGCGCGGCCTGGGCACCATCCGGCGCCTGCCCTTTATCGAGCCGCATGCACCGGTCGACGCCGTGAAGAATATCCTCGACCATCTCGACCGCGGAATGAATGTCGTTTTAGAATTCGGCAGGTACCGGGATATTACCGCCTACGTACTGGTCGCCAACATGCTCGCCCGCCGCATTTACAGCCAGTACCAGTCGCGGACGGAAAAGGCCATGGCCGAAGGTTCGGCGGCGCCCAACCCGCTGGTGATAACCATCGAGGAAGCGCACAAGTTCCTCAACCCGGAGGTCGCCTCCCAGACTATCTTCGGCACCATTGCCCGCGAGATGCGCAAGTACAACGTCAGCCTGCTGGTAATAGACCAGCGCCCCAGCGGCATCGAGAGCGAAGTCATGTCGCAGATGGGAACCAAGATAACCTGCCTCCTCGACAACGAGCGGGATATCGATAGCGTTCTGGCCGGCGTTTCCGGCAAGAGCGAACTGAAATCGGTCCTGGCCCGCCTGGCGCCCAAACAGCAGGCACTCATCTTCGGCCACGCCGTACCCATGCCGGTGGCGTTCCAGCCCCGCGAATACGGCTCCGCCCAGTCTTACAAGGACTTTATCTCGGCAGGACCGTCGGAACAGGCGGAAAAAGACGTCGAGGAACTCTGGGAATAGAGGTCGTTTAGTAACCGCTCACGGTGAGCCTGTCGAACCGCACGGATACGAATAACCTCACCCTTCGACAAGCTCAGGGTGAGCGCAAGATAGGACATTATTGATAGCTAAACGACCCAAGGAATAGCATGAGCGTGGATATAAAAAGGAAGAAAGTCGGTCTGGCCCTGAGCGGTGGTGCCGCGCGCGGCCTGGCCCATGTCGGCGTGCTGCGGGTACTGCAAAAAGAAGGTATCCCCATCGATATGATTGCCGGTACCAGCGCCGGCGCCGTTATGGGCGCCGCTTATGCCTGGAGCCAGGATACCGTCCGCATGACTAAAGACGCCCTGGACGCCGGCTGGAAAAGAATGGCCCCCCTGATTGACCCCTCCATACCGAAAACCGGGTTCATCAAGGGTAAAAAAATACAGGACCTCATCTCCAACTATATCGGCGGCAATATTAAGTTCAGCGACCTTAAAATACCGTTCGCCTGTGTTGCCACGGACATCGATACCGGTGAAGAGATAGTGATTGACAGCGGTTTGGTGCCGGAAGCGCTCCGGGCCAGCATCTCCATACCTGGCATATTCACTGTGGTGAAACGTGAAGGAAGATACCTCGTCGATGGCGGCCTGACAACCCCCGTTCCCGTCGAAGTGGTCAGGTGCATGGGAGCCGATTTTATTATCGCCGTGAACGTCAGCCCGGACGTTGCCGTCCGCATGGGAAAATCGAATAAACAGCGGGTGGAGGCCCGCAAAGAACCGAATATCTTCCAGGTAATTATGCAGTCGATATACATCACCACGTACTCGCTAGCGCGAAACAGCCTGGAAAATGCCGATATCGTCATCGAACCCGACCTCTCACGCATAGGCGCCGGCGATTTTAATAAAGCCCGGGAATTAATCACCCGCGGCCGGCGTGCGGCGCAAAACGCCATCCCGGAAATAAAAAGGAAACTAGAAGGCCTTTAGTTATAGCAGGAACAGGACTATGCACTGGGTTTATTATTTCGGCAGAGTTTTAATACGTATACTGGTATTCCCCTTCGCAAGCTGGCACATAAGGGGTCGGGAAAACGTCCCCGATAGCGGCCCTTTGCTCATCGTCTGCAATCATCTTCACCTGGCCGACCCGCCTATGGTCGCCGCCAGTATCAAGTTGAAATCGGTTGTCATGGCTAAAGAGGAGCTATACCAGCACTGGTGGTCACGTTTCTGGGTCGGAAACTTCGGCTCTTTTCCGGTACGGCGGGGAGGAATCGATAGAGAAGTGCTCCGCCAGGCGGAACGATGGCTGAAGCAGGACATTTCTGTAATCATGTTCCCGGAAGGCTCAAGAAGCCCGACCACCCAGATGCAGCCGGCCCTGTCCGGCGCGGCGTTAATCGCCTCCCGGCTGGGTATACCCATCCTACCAGTGGGCATCGCCGGCACCGATAAGCTCAGGAATCTCAAGTGGTGCGTGCTGCACCGACCCACCATAACCGTTACGATAGGCAAGCCTTTCAATCCCCCGCCGACCGACGGCAAATTGACCAGGGAACAGCGCAATCAACTGATAAATGATATCATGAGGAAAATCGCCGCTCTCCTGCCCCCGGAATATCACGGCGTTTATGCCGGAGGAGAAAGTTTAAGCCATCAACCTTCTGGAAAAAGTCGCTCATAAGTGCAGAATATCGGTTGTTTATAATAAAGAAAAACATACCAATAATTGAGAAAGCAACCAAGATCGGCTTCTGCTTCGGGGTGAGGCGGGCTATCAACCTTCTGGAAAAGGTAGCCCACAAGCGTGGAGACGTGGAAACCCTGGGGGCGGTGGTGCACAACCAGCAGGTGCTGCAAAAGCTGTCCGATATCGGCGTCAGGGTCGTCAATAAAATCGACGACATCGAGGGCGACGTTGTCGTCACCAGCTCTCACGGCGTCAGCCCGGCGCTGGAGGACGAACTGTGGAGTCGGCACATCGACGTTATCAGCACCACCTGTCCCTTCGTGCGCCGAGCCCAGATCGCCGCCCGCCGACTGGCAGAATCGGGCTTCTTCGTCATCGTCTACGGTGATGCCGAGCACCCCGAAGTAAAAGGTATTCTGGGCTGGGCCAAGGGCCAGGGGCTGGCAACGCTCGACGAGAAACCCGTCGCCGCACTCGAACCACCGTCACGTCGACTCGGAATCCTATCCCAGACAACCCAGGTGCCGGCCTACTTTGCCGGGTTTACCAAGAAGATTATCGACCATGCACTGACCAAGGACTCCGAGATACGCATCATCGATACCATCTGCCACGACATACGGGAAAGGCAGGCCGCCGCCATGGAACTGGCCCACCGTGCTGACCTCATGCTGGTGGTCGGAGGGCGTTCCAGCGCCAATACCAACCGCCTGGCCGAACTCTGCTCTCAGGTCACGGAGACGCACCTCATAGAAACCGCCGGGGAAATTCAGCCCGACTGGATTAAGGGTAAAAACCTGATAGGCGTTACCGCCGGTGCCTCCACCGCCGAGCAATCGGTGGAGGAAGTGATGAAACGACTGCAAGACCTGTCCTCGCCTTGACGGAGATACACGGCACTGCTTATAATTTAATCTGTATTTAACGGCATATCCGCTGACTTCGTGAATCTCTAAGATAGTCCCAGAAAAGACAGAATTCAGATTAGATATTATACCTGACCCGGTTTAGGGAGGGAGGAACGATACCTTGGACTACTTTTTGGATGAACAGCAGAAGACCATCAAGGACCTGGCCCGGAGGATTGCCGAAGAAAGAATACTGCCGGTCCGGGCGGAACTCGATGAAAAAGAGGAATTCCCCTGGGATATTGTCAAAGACCTGGCCGATGCCGACATGTTCCGCGTCTTTGTCCCGGAGGAATACGAGGGGCTGGGCGGCGGCTGCCTGGAACTGTGCCTGGTCGTGGAAGAGTTAAGCCGGGTCTGCAGCGGGGTGGCGGTCACCTACGCGGCCAGCGCACTGGGCTGCATGACCCTGATGGAGTACGGCACCGACGAGCAGAAACGGAAATTTCTCCCCGATATCGCCAGCGGCAAGAAGCTGACCGCCTTTGCCATAACGGAGCCGACGGCCGGCAGCGACGCCGGCAATATCAAGACGACGGCGGAAAAGGTCGAGGGGGGCTACCTGCTCAACGGCACCAAGCAGTTCATCACCAACGGCGGCGAGGCCGAGATATATACGGTCATCGCCCTGACGGATAAAACCAGAGGCGCCCGCGGTGCCAGCGCTATTATCGTGGAAAAAGACACTCCGGGCTTCACCTTCGGCAAGAAGGAGAAGAAGCTGGGTATCCGCACTTCGGCCACCAGGGAGTTGGTCTTCAAGAACTGTCTCGTGCCCGAGGGAAACCTCCTCGGCAAGCCGGGCCTGGGCTTTATCCAGGCAATGCGTCTCTTCGACCGCTCCCGACCGGGAATAGGGTCACAGGCGGTGGGGCTGGCCCAAGGGGCTTTAGAAGCGGCCACGGACTACGCCCGGGAGCGCGTCCAGTTCGACCAGCCCATCATCTCCATGCCGGTTGTCCAGCACATGCTGGCGGACATGGCCATCCAGGTCGAAGCCGCCCGGGCCCTGGTCTATGCCGCCGCCAAGTATGTCGACAGCGGCGCCCGGAACGTCACCGAGGAATCGGCCATGGCCAAGGTCTTCGCCTCGGATGCCGCCATGAAGGTAACCATGGATGCCGTGCAGATTTGCGGCGGCTCCGGCTACATGCGGGACTACCCGGTGGAGAAAATGATGCGGGACGCTAAAATCCTCCAGATATACGAAGGCACCAACCAGATACTGCGCAACGCCATCGCCGTGAACCTGAGGAAGAGAAAGGCCAGAACGGCATGAATATTGTCGTCTGCCTGAAGCAGGTGCCCGGCACCACCGAAGTTAAGATAGACCCCCAGACGAATACCCTCATCCGACAGGGAATCGAGAATATCATCAACCCCTTCGATGCCTATGCCATCGAGGAAGGGGTGCGACTCAAGGAGAAAGACGGGGGCAGGGTCGCCGTCATCACCATGGGACCATCCCAGGCGGAAGCGGCGCTGCGGGAAGCCGTTTCCCTCGGGGCCGATGAAGCCATTTTGCTGAGCGACCGCGCCTTCGCCGGCGCCGACACCCGGGCGACCGCCTACACACTATCGCGGGCTGTTGCCAAACTGGAAAAATGCGACCTCATCATCTGCGGACGTCAGACCATCGACGGGGATACCGGCCAGGTAGGCCCGGAACTGGCGGAGATGCTGGACATACCCTTCGTCGCCTATGTCAGCCAGATAGAAGAGATAAGAGACGGTTACCTGCGTTTGCGGCGGATGGTGGAGGAAGGCCATGAAGTCATCGAGACGACCCTGCCGGCTGTCATCACCGTCGCCAAGGAAATCAACGTGCCCCGCCTGCCCTCGCTGCGCGGCATCATGAAGTC
>DAOUEB010000124.1:0-12080 GCA_034430675.1 Dehalococcoidales bacterium | reverse complement strand
TGTGGAACGAAATGAAGGAATCGGGCGTGATTGACAAGACGGTGATGGTCTTCGGGCAGATGAACGAGCCGCCCGGCGTGCGCTTGAGAGTAGGGTTGACCGGACTGACCATGGCGGAGTTCTTCCGCGATGAAGAGGGTCAGGACGTACTGTTGTTTATCGATAATATCTACCGTTATACGCTGGCCGGCATGGAGGTATCGGCTTTGCTGGGGCGGATGCCCTCGGCGGTGGGTTACCAGCCGACGCTGGCCACGGAAATGGGCGAGCTGCAGGAGAGGATTGCCTCCACCAAGAAGGGCTCGATTACCTCCTTCCAGGCTATCTACGTGCCCGCTGACGACTATACCGACCCCGGCGTGGTAATCACCTTCGGGCACCTCGACGCCGTGGTGGCCCTGGAGAGGTCTATCGCCGAGCAGGGCCTGTATCCGGCCGTCGACCCGCTGACATCTACCTCCCGCATACTCGACCCTAATGTCGTCGGTGAGGAGCACTACCGCGTCGCCCGCGAGGTTCAGCGGGTATTGCAGCGTTACAAGGACCTCCAGGATATCATCGCCATCCTGGGCATCGAGGAACTCAGCGAAGAAGACAAGCTTTCCGTATCCAGGGCGCGCCGCATCCAGAGATTCCTGTCGCAGCCGATGTTCGTGACAGAAGTATTTACCGGACGTCCGGGTAAGTATGTCAAGGTGGAGGATACGGTACGCGGCTTCGCCGAAATCCTCGAAGGTAAGTACGACGACCTGCCGGAGCAGGCGTTCTATATGGTGGGTGGTATAGAGGAGGTGGTGGAAGCCGCCAAGGAATTAGGGACAGAGGCTAATGTCTAGTTTGAAACTTGATATTGTTACCGCCGAGCGCGTCGTCTATTCCGAGGACGTCGATGCGGTTATCGCCCCCGGTGTCGAAGGGCAGCTGGGGATACTGCCGCACCACGCCCCCCTGATGACCATTTTACAGGCGGGGGAGCTGGTGGTGCGGAGGGGTAGAGAGGAAGATACCCTGGCTATCTCCGGCGGTTTCCTGGAGGTGCGCCCCGACCGGGTTATCGTTCTGGCGGATAGTGCTGAGAGAGCCGGGGAAATCGACGTAGACCGCGCCGAGGCGGCCAAGAAGAGGGCCGAGCAGAGACTGACGGGAAAGCCTGCCGAGATAGATACCGCCATGGTAGAGGCGGCATTAAGGCGTGCCATGGCGAGGCTGACGGTAGCGGAGAAGATAAAGCGACGCCGGAAGCTGTAATTACGGGAGTCCCGGTTATCATGAGCCGCCGGATTATTTCGGCGGCTTTTTTACGTTGAGGTCCAGCAGCCCTTCAATAGCTTCGATGGTTACGATGCCGGCGTCAAGGTCGATTGACTGGACGACATCCTCGATGGCGGGTATGAGGATTTCGCCCGTGGGGCCCCGGACGATATAGTTATCGTTGCTTTTCCCGGTGAGAATATCAACGATATCGCCGATATATTCACCCCGGGTTGTCCTGACCTGAAGCCCGATAATCTGGTGGTGGTAGAATTGTCCTTCGGGCAGAGTGTTTTCCTGGCTGTGCTCCATTTTTCGCAGAGCACTATTTAACTTCTGAGCATCTCGTGATTGAGAGACACAAGTTATGAAGGGGGAGAGCTATGGCTCCCCATCTCCGGAGAAGCAGTAGTGGTCGGGGATTATATTACATAATTTCGAGTCTGACTCTGGTCTGAGCTTTGGCTGCTTTTACCCTGAGCAAGGTGCGCATTGCCTGGGCAATCTGACCCTGCTTGCCGATGATTCTCCCTTTGTCATCGTCGGCAACGGTCAGCTTCAGCGTGATGCCCTCATCATTGGTCTCCTCTTCGACATTCACTGCATCGGGTTCATTGACGATGGACTTGGCGATGTACTCCACTAGGTCTTTCATGATTTCTCCTTGACTGGTCTAAACTTTTCCAGAATACCTGCCTTACCCAGTAGTCTGGCAGTGGTATCTGACGGTTTGGCGCCCTGACTTAGCCAGTGCAGTGCTCTCTCCTCCTGGATTACTATTGTCTCCGGGTCGGTCATGGGATCGAAGTGACCGATAATTTCAACAAATGCCCCGTCGCGGGGTGCCCGTACGTCAGCGACTACCAGTCGGTAACTGGGCTTTTTCTTGGCTCCAACGCGCCGCAGTCTGATTCTTAGCATCTATACCTGCCTTCTTTTTATAAAATCTTATACGTTCCATATTATGCACTATAACAATATAGCTGTCAATGGTAGGGGCGGAAATTGTTAACAGGGGGTGAAATCCCCCTTAGTCCCCCTTTACGAAAGGGGGAACTTGCGGAATAAGCAGAGAATGATACTGGGTGGCTTGCCTTCGCTGACCTGCTCGCCGGACAAATTCTTTGGCAGGCGAGAGCTTTAGCGCAAGTAGGCTTGGGTGGGAAAAGATATTCTGAAGGGGTGGTGGGATAAAGTAATTAGTCAACTGCGAATGCAAACGGTTCTGTTTGCATTTGGTTGTTAAATCGACAGATGGGTATCTTTGTGGCTAATATGTGCAGACGAGTCTCCTATCTAGTTACCCCCCAATTCGAATTGCATCCCAGTACGCAAAGGCGAAAACCGCTCTGCGAAGACACGATAAAGTACAGCCTGTGCTTTGAACCCTGTACAGTGTCCGGCGCTTATCCATGCCACATTCAACTTAAAAAGGCCATCAACCGTTCTATTTATGACAGCATCGGACGCCTCTATAAGATGCAGGCCACCAATAATACTCTCTAGTTTGTTGCAACCAGCAACTTCTCTTGCCTGATTGGCAATATTAATGATACCGGCATGACTGCAACCGGTGATGATTACCAGCCCCTTATCCTTTACATTTGCCACCACGGAAATATCATCGAGCATTAAATCATCTACAACCATTCCATTCTCTATTGTCTTCACCGCTACTGTGACTTTCTCGAAATCAGTTAGTCTTCTTACCTCTCCAGAGGTCATAATCCCGGGCATAATCACCACAGGGTCTTTGGTTAGGGATAATTTGCCACCAGCTTTTTCTATCTCCGCCTTTGAATCACCTGGCATGATACCTACATGTCTGGGATAGGGCTCAGTGACAAAATGCAGTCGAAAGATACTCGGATGGGCAATTACCTGGATATCTTTCCTGCCGATTTCCCTGAGCAGACGTGCTACCCCCTGAGTATGGTCATAGTGGCAATGTGTCAGCACGATGGCATCAATGACCGACGGGGAAATACCCGTAGTTCGCATATTATGGAGGAGGGCCTCAAAATTTTGACCAACATCAACAAGGATTCTCTTTGTATTTCTCCCGCTCACGCCTTCAAGCAGGAAAGAAGCGCCATGCTGCCCCAGATACGGACTTTCGTAAAGAACGCAGTCATCTGCCAGAACCGTGATTCTTAAATTATCTAATACACCCGGTTTCTCCATAGCTGCCCCCTTCGGAGTTCCCCGATAATAAGTAAAATGCTACCACAACCATGCTATGGTAGCATTCTACTCCTCAGTTAGCAACTAAGAAACGATTGCTATGGCTAGTCTAAAGTAACCAGCTTTATCTGTGCGTTCTTATAGCCGGTTTCAGTCGTCGAGTCTTTCACTACTTCCCACAGTTCAAAGGCACCGGAAGCACGGTCGCCTTTTTCATCAAAGCTTATAGGACCGCTGGCACCCTCGAACGACAGCTTTGTCAAGGCAGACCGAATGGCGGCACCGTCATAGTCACCAGCCTGTTCTATTGCCTTGGCTGCTGCCTGTACCGCGTCATAAGTGGTATCACAATAGATTTCGGGAGCCTCGCCAAACTCATTAGTATATTTGGTGACAAACTCTTCATAGGTTGACCCGAAACCAACAGTCCTGGTTCCGGCGACAATGGCTTTCTCCATGAACTCAGCGCTTCTAGGTTCTTTGAACAAGCCGGAGCCATAGTTACCGTCACAGCCAAGCCAGGCAATGTCATCCAAACCCATCTCCAGGGACTGCTTGAAGATTATGATGCCGTCATCGGCATAGCTGACAAGAAGGACTACGTCCGGGTTGCTATCCTTAATCTGCCCCAGTTCGGTGCGGTAATCCTTTTTAGCCTCATCGTACTCCACTTCGGCTACGACTTTCCCTGTCCAGCCCTTCTCCTGCAGCCCCTCAACAAGTGCTGCCTGAACACCCTTGCCATACAGGTTATTCAGTACTATAGTTGCCAGTTTGGTATAACCTCCATCCATAACCACATCGGATAATACCCTGCCCTGGGCATCATCCAGAAGACAGGCACGGAAGAACCACTCTGTCCCGTCCAGTTCGGATAGTTCAAACGCTGTGGCTGACATCGTTATGCAAGGAACTCCATGCTCCTTGGCATAGGGGATGGCGAGCTTGGAACTACCGGATATCATAGGACCAACAATTACCTGCACACCGTCTATTTCAATTAGCTTTTTAACTCTATCCAGTCCTGCGGCCGGGTCTGTCTTACCGTCCTCCTCTACCAGCTCTACCTGCTTTCCCAGTACTCCCCCGGCGGCATTGATCTCCTCAGCCGCCAACCTGGCACCGTTAAGCATCCTGGCCCCCATGGGTCCCAGGTCGCCACTCAAGTCGAGTACCACGCCTATCTTGACTGTTTTGGCTTCGCCTGCGCCGCAGGCCGCTGCACCCACCAGAAGGGACACGATAAATACTACTAATAACAGTCTTTTAATCATATAACCTCCCTGTTTTTTAAGACTTTTGTATTCCCGGTAACACGTGTCTTGGAATAATATCTACGTTACATCAACCCTGTAACCTGGGCACCACCTCCTTTCTTATAACTCCCAAGGCCAATTAATAATACGATTTGATATTACGATGTTCAATTACTGTTAATGCTCTTGCCATCCAGACCCAGGTAGCGCTGCTCGGAGAAATCCTCGTCAAAGAGCGAGCCTGCGTCTCCTTCCATGACGCAGGTGCCGTTAACCAGGACATAGCCCCGATTCGAAACGCTCAAGACCTTTTTTACATTTTGCTCCACTATGGCTATAGCGGTGCCGTTTTCCCTGATGCTTTTCATCTTGGAGAGAATAACCGCAGCCGGCTTGGGAGACAGGGAAGCCAGCGGCTCATCAAGGAACAGGAGCTTGGGTTGCGCCATCATAGCCCTGGCTATAGCCAGCATCTGCCTTTCACCACCGCTTAAATTTCCCGCCGGACTGCTTTTCCTGGCTTCGAGTTCGGGGAACATCTCATACATTTCGGTTATTCCCGCTTTGATAGAAGTTCTGTCCTTCCGGTGATAGGCCCCCATATCCAGATTTTCAGCAATAGTGAGATTGGTGAAGACATTGTCTATCTGAGGGACATAGCCTATCCCCAGGCCTACGGCCCGGTTAGGGGCTATACCGCTTATGTCCTTACCCTGATAAAATACTCTACCTTTGAACAATCTAGCAAAACCGAGGAAGCTTTTAATCAAAGTGGACTTGCCGCTGCCGTTAGGCCCAACGATACCTACTATCTCGCCCTCGGCTACGCGTATAGAAACGCTCTGGACAATAGTAGCGTCACCATAGCCAGCATCAATGTTTTCAGCCACAAGGATATTGTCCGTCATTCTTCCCCCAAATATATTGCATAGAAATCCGGATTGTCAATAATGTCCTGTGGCTCTCCGGCAATGGCTATTCTGCCTTTATCCATAACATAGACCCAGGAGGCAAATTCAAACAATATTTCTAACCGGTGTTCCACAACGAAAATGGCCATCCCGGCAGCGGACAGAGCCTTTAATTTTTGGAATATTTTCTTCCCCAACACAGGATTGATGCCTGCCGCCGGTTCATCCAGGAGTAAAAGTGTGGGCCTGGCCATAAGTGCCCTGCCAATTTCCAGAAGTTTTCTCTGTCCACCGGAGAGTTCTGCCGCCGGAGTAAACGCCCAGGGCTCCAACTCTATAATCTCCAGGGTGTCCAGAGCCTCCTCAATCAGTCCTTTTTCCTGTTTCTGCCATCTACCCCTCAAAAAGAGGCTGTTAAATAACCTGTCACCTTCCTGACCCCGGGCCGCCACCAGCATATTGTCCATTACGCTCAGGCTGTAGAAGAGGCGCGGAATCTGAAAAGCGTTCACCAGACCCCTTTCGTAGATAGTGTGAGGGGGCAGGTGATTAATAAACTCGTTCTGGAAGTATATCTCTCCCTGGTCCGGCTTGTGCAGTCCCAGGATGGTACCGAACAGAGTGGACTTACCACTGCCGTTAGGTCCCACCAGACCGCAAATCCCCCCGGGATTAACTTCCAGGCTGACACCATTGACGGCGTAGACGCCGCCAAAGTGTTTGCTAACTCCCTTTATTTTTAGCAGAGCGTCTTCCATTAAAAGCCAACCTCTGTGCCTTAGACCTTATCTTGCTTTCCTTCAATATCCCCTGAGGCCTGTAAAGCAGTACAAATATGATTAAAGCACCAAACAGTATATACTGCAGGTTGCTGGGGTCAACCGGCAGATCGATATAATCCTTGGCGATATTTGTACCCCTCTCAAAAACTTCCACCAGAGTAGCGCCCAACAGGACTCCCCAGTTATTGCCGGGGCCACCCAGAAGAACCATTATCCACACGGTAAAGGTTATCATAGGCATAAACATACCCGGGAGGACACAATGGAGATACTGAGCGTAAAGTCCTCCAGCTACTCCAGCCATAGCCGAACCCAGCATTAACGCCTGAGCCTTAAATTTGGTCCTGTCCTTGCCCATCACCTCAGCGGCTAATTCGTCCTCCCTTATAGCGCGCATTGCCCTGCCGTAAGGAGAATTAGCCAGTAGCTGGATTATGACGAAAAATATCAACAAACAGAAATAGACTAAACCTATATTGATTAGAGCATCAACACGGTGAGAAGCGCCCGTTATGGAAATTGCTCGAGCAACAGTTACTCCCCAGTCACCACCGGCAAGCCAATCTTCAGATTTAACAATTAATCTCAAGATTTCACCAAAGGCTAAAATAGCTATGGCTAGATAATCAGCCCTCAGCCTCAAGGCAGGTAAAGAGATAACCAAACCAAAAATGGCTGAAATTAAGGCACTGGCGATAAGGCAAAGGTAAAAAGGAATACCCGCCTGAGAAAGAAGGGCATAGGTATAAGCGCCGATGAGAAAGAAAGCCACCTTGCCGAAATTGGCCAGTCCGGCAAAGCCGAACTCAAGGTTTAGACTCAAAGAGACTATACCAAAGATGCCGATAAAGACGATAAGGTCAAGGACATAGAGCAAGGGGTCCAAATTAAGCCCTCCTAAACAGCATAGCCAATCCCTCTGGCTTTACAATTAAGGTTACTATCAGAATCAAGAAAGCTATACCTACACGATACGTTGTAGAAAGTCCCAGGGCCATAAGACCCACCACCCCGATATTTTCAGCCAGGCCAATGATAAATGCGGCGGCAATTGCCCCATAGAAGTTGCCGATACCGCCGAGTATGGCAACGGCAAAGATGGGTAATATAATATCCCAGCCTGTCATCGGCCAAATCTGAGTATCGGCGCCACGAAAGACGCCGGCAATAGCCGCCAGTCCGGCCCCGATAAACCAGGTTACCCAGATTACCCGGTCGACATTGATACCCGAGGCCTGGGCAAGCTCTGGATTGCTGGAACTGGCTCGAATGGCTTTGCCTATCTTGGTATTCATCAGGAAGAGGTGCATGGCAAGTGACAAAGCTAAAGCGGCGAAGATAAGCCACAGCCAAAGATGAGTTATTCTCAGCGGACCAAAATCGAAGGCAGACCCAATGCCAGTAAAATACAAGGGTTTCCAGGTCCAGATGGCACCGATACCATGCCTGAGTATGAAGCCCAGTGCTATCGAAGCCACCATGAGATGGATGATGCTGCTGCCTCGCCTGGCTAGCGGCTGAAAAATACCACGGCAACATAAAATGCCTACTACCCCGGTAACCAAGAAAGCAACAAGCAGAGATGGCAGTAAACCTAATCCTAATTGCTCAGATACTAAATAGCTAATAAAAGCGCCAAGGGTAATCAATTCAGCATGAGCAAAATTCGGGAATTTAGACAGTCCGTAGGTCAAGGTAAGACCCACGGCCCCTATCAGATAAAGGCTGCCGGTAACAGCGGAATTAAAGATAACTTGAGCCCAATTAACTGCCATATGATGTCAACTAGCAACTAACTTCAGAATAGAGCACGTCTGTTAATTCTGCTAAAGATTATATCTGATGCTGAGAGGGAAATCAAAAAAGCCTGTCGGGAGTACTTCCTTTAGCGCTAAACAAAATAGCATATTATCCAGCGGAAGAAACACTCTTCTTATTAAGCTTGCCTAACTGTTTTTAGCAGACCAGATAAGTAATCGCAGGTGCGTTTCCAGCGTAAGCGTTGTTAAAGATGCCAATAAATGCTGGGCCCCGGTTAAAGTTTATATGTCGGAAATATGCGGGTATATTGAAGTCAGGGCAACACACGAGGAGGAAAAGCATGACTAAACACATTGGCATAGTCGCGTGTAGCGCAGAAGGGGCAGCCCTTTGTTATCGCACAATCTGTACAGAAGGGCCGGAACTAGTGGGGAGATACGCTCATCCGGAGGTCACCATGCATACCTTTCCTTTTAACGAGTATGTACGATACATCGAAGCGGGTGATTGGGAAAGTGTAGCCAGTTTGCTTTTATCCTCTGTAGACAAGGTAGCCCAAGCAGGAGCACACTTCGCCATATGTCCCGATAATACAGTGCATCAAGCATTTGACCTTGTCGTTGAGAAATCACCAATTCCATGGCTTCATATTGCCGAAGAAGTTGCCGCTGAAGCAAAGCGCCAAAACTATAAATGTCTCGGAATTTTGGGCACACGTTTTTTAATGGAGGGACCGGTTTATGGTGCTAAGCTTGCTGCTATAGGCATTGAGCATAGGCTCCCTGAGGTAAAGGAGCGTGAGTACATTAATGAGATTATTTTCAATGAGCTGGTTTTTGGCCGCTTTACCGCGGAAGCTCGTTTCAATTTTGAGCAAGTAATTAGTGGGTTAAGAAAGCAAGGCTGTGATGCCGTTGTTCTTGGCTGTACCGAGATACCGCTACTATTAACTCAAGAAAAATTGCCCTTACCAACATTGGATTCAACAAGGCTGCTGGCAAGAGCTGCTCTGAAGAAAGCAACCCTGACAACCTCTCACCAATAATACGTACTGCGCCTAACAGTACGTATCCGATTTTAGGTGTTTGTCATCACCCGATTACCTTATTGCACAGATTGACGAAACGTGTCTTTTACTGATTACACTGAGCGGCATGTATTCAAGCTCCAGGATACTGCCATATTTTTAATGCCTGCTCTGCTAGAAATCTGGCCGAGTAATATCCCTGGCTCAAGCTACTGAGGTTAAAATAGGTTAAAATTAAGCCAAAGAAAAATTAAAACAGACCACAACCCACTGTGAAAAATCTTGGGAAACGGCACGTTTTAGGGTATAATAAGGACGAAAGAAAATGGCTTCTCAGGTCTTTTATCGCAAGTGGCGCCCCCAACTTCTCGCCGAAGTAGTCGGGCAGGAGCATGTCACCCAGACCCTGCTCAATGCTCTGGCCAGCGAGCGCGTTTCGCACGCCTACCTCTTCTGCGGCCCACGCGGCACCGGCAAGACCAGTACCGCCCGCGGTTTTGCCAAAGCGGTCAACTGCCTTGAAAACGGCAAGGGTGAGCCGTGCAATACCTGCGACATGTGCCAGGCCATCACCGAGGGCAGGGCCCTGGATGTCATTGAGGTCGATGCCGCCAGCAATCGCGGTATCGACGAAATCAGGAACCTGCGGGAGAAGGTCAACTACGCCCCCAACCAGGCACGCCGCAAAATTTACATCATCGATGAAGTCCACATGCTCACCAAGGAAGCCTCCAATGCCCTGCTCAAGACGCTGGAGGAGCCACCGCCTCACGTTATCTTTATCCTGGCGACCACCGAAGCCCACAAACTCCTGCCGACCATCCTGTCGCGTTGCCAGCGCTTCGACTTTCACCGCCTCTCACAAGCAGACATGCTCCCCAGACTATCCCACATCTGCGAGAACGAAGGCATCACCATCGGGCCGGAGGCGCTGAGGCTTATCTCCCGGGCTGCGACGGGGAGCCTGCGCGACGCCGAAAACCTGCTGCAACAGATGATGACCTATTACGGCAACGAAATTTCCCTCCAGCAGGCGCAGACTCTCCTCGGCATCTCCGGTGACCAGCGCGCCAGCGAGCTGGTAAAAGACATCGTTAATAAAGATATTGCCGCCGGAGTCGCCACCATCAACAACGTTAACAACGACGGACTCGACCTGCGCCAGTTCAATCGTGACGTGGTGGAATACCTGCGGGTGCTGCTCCTCGTTAAGACCGGCTCCAGCGAATCTATCGAACTTACCGCCGAGGATATCAAGGAACTCAAGGAGCTGGCAACCAGGGCTCCCCTTGCCCGGATACTTAAAGCCATCAAGCGCTTTGGCCAGCTCGACCTGGGGCTTGATAACTATTCCACCCTGCCTCTGGAACTGGCCCTGGTCGACTGCACCCTGCCCGCGGCGGAAGAGAAAGAAGAGCCTGTCCGCCAGCCCGAACCCGAACCGGCGGCCAGAAAGACACCCCCCAGAGCTACCCCATCACCCCCCGAACCCAAAGTCGCCCAACCCGAGGAGAAAAAGAAGCCGGAACCGGAGCCAGAACCGGCAGTAGCCGGGCCGGTCGCTAAAGAGGAACCGGTACTCTCGAAAAAACCGGAACCTTCGACTGCCGCTACCGATGTCAGTCCCACGGCGGACAGCAGTGCCATCGAACAGCTCCAATCGCAGTGGAGTAAAATTATAAATGAAGCGCCGGACGGCATGGGCAAGACCCCGACCGCGGCCCTGCTGCGGAGCGCCAGGCCTTTATTCATCGAGGATGACACCATCGTGGTATCCTTTAAATATTCCTATCACAAGGAAAAAATGGACAACCTTGATAATCAGAAGACCGCGGAAAAAATCGTGAGCAGTTTCCTGGGGCGCTCCTGTAAATTGCGCTGTGTCTACGAACACGAGAACAATCACCTGGTGAAAGCGGCGTTGCAGATGGGTGCCCAGCATGATAACGGGGAGGAAAAATGAACAAACACATGATGCAGCAGGCCCAGAAACTCCAGGCACAGCTGGTTAAGGCGCAGGAGGAACTGGCCAACCTTACCGTGGAGGCCAGCTCCGGCGGCGGTGCCGTGACGGTCGTGATGAACGGCCAGCAGCAGATACAGTCGGTGAAAATATCGCCGGAAGTGGTCGACCCGGAAGACGTCGAGATGCTTGAGGACATGGTGCTGACCGCTGTCAGAGAAGCCAGCGTCAAGGTGCAGGAACTGGCCGCCAAGCAGCTGGGCGGACTGACCGGGGGACTTAAAATCCCGGGTCTGATGTAGTAAGGACAAGGAGAGCCAGCATTGAAACAGGAACCCACCCCCGCCAGTGACGCCATCGGCAGGCTCGTGCAGGAGTTCAGCAAGCTGCCGGGCATCGGGCCCAAGAGCGCCCAGCGTATCACCTTCCACCTCCTGCGCTCCTCCGAAGAAGAGGCCGGAGCCCTCGCCGAGGCCCTGCTGGGATTGAAGCTAAAAATCACCCTCTGCTCCTCGTGCTGCAACGTTACCGAGTCCGACCCCTGCCCCATCTGCCGCAACCCGCAGCGCGATGCCAGCCAGGTCTGCATCGTGGAGCAGCCGCAGGATGTCATCGCCCTGGAGCATACCGGCGTTTATAAGGGACTCTACCACGTGCTCCATGGCGCCATTTCTCCCACCGAGGGCATCGGCGTCGACGATATCCGCATCCGGGAGCTTCTCAACCGACTTCAAAGCAACACGGTGCAGGAGGTCATCCTGGCCACCAATACCAACCTGGAAGGCGAACAGACCGCCATGTACCTGAGCCGCGTCATTGCCCCCCTCAATATTAAGGTTACCCGCCTCGCCCGCGGCCTCCCCTTCGGCACCGAGCTTGAATATGCCGACGACGTTACCCTGACCAGGGCATTAGAGGGCAGGTCTGAGTTTTAAAACTTCCCGA
>DAOUEB010000123.1:0-6728 GCA_034430675.1 Dehalococcoidales bacterium | reverse complement strand
TGCTTGTTAAGCTGGCCGGGAGTGATTTCCAGGTCCTTCAGCAGCTGTTCTATCTCGTCGAACCAGCGGTCGGCGGCCTGCCATTCGGTCATATTCCTCGTGTCGATGCCCATCGCCTTGGTCATGGCGGCAAATTTATCCAGCGCGGCGGGCTGGTTGTATCTCTCCCCCGCCAGTGTCAGGACGGCATTTATGAGTCCGTGGTGGCAGTCTTTCAGAGCGCTTATCTGGTGGCCGAGGCCGTGCACGATGCCGGCGCCGGCGCCGAAGCCGATGCCGATACCGCCCATGGTGGATGCCCAGCACATCCTTTCGCAGGCCGTGTGGCTCATCCGGTTGGAGGTGAACTCCCTGATGTTTTGGTAGATGAGCTCGATTGCCCGCAGCAATATACCATAGGCGTAAGGCCCCTGGACTTTAGTGACGAAAGCCTCGAACCCGTGGGCCAGGGCGTCAAAGCCGGTCCAGGCGGCGATATTTTTGGGCTGGAGCCTGACCAGTAGCGGGTCGATAATGGCTATGGTGGAAGGAATATTCGGGGCGCTAACCAGTACCTTGGCCCTGGCTTGGGTATGGGAGATGGCTGCCCAGGAGGTAACTTCGGCGCCCGTGCCGGAGGTGGTGACAACGGAAATTTGCGGTATCGTGCAGGGCTTGAGTTTCTTTAACGTTTCCATCCAGGGCGGGTCGAGATAGGCTATGAAATTGGTCACGTCTTTACCGCCGTTGGCGGCGACCACACGCACACCTTTGCCGGTGTCGATGGAGCTGCCGCCGCCCACCGTTACCACGCCATCGCACTGGCTGTCCTTGAAAGCCTCGTAGGCCGCCATCACCTCGTGGGCTTTGGGATTGGAAGTAACCTTATCGTAGATTTCCGTGGCCACGCCGTTGTGGTTTAAGATACCCTGTATCTCGTCGACGATGCCCGTTCCCTTGAGACCGGAGGTTATAATCAGCGCCTTTTTTATGCCGGCCTCTTTACATTCATCGGCGACAGTCTCGTGCGAACCCCAGCCCAGAGCTATCTTGGGAATGGGGTTGGTGTAAAGGATGGGGAATTGATATATCTGCTTGTTAAACACTCTCTGCCTCCTTATGCAATACTCAATTTTATTGTAGTCCAATAGCAGGCTTACAATCAAGTAACCCGGAGCAGTACTTTGACGTTAGTTTCCTTGTTTTGAACCAGTTCCTCAAACCCCAGTTTAACGGCGTCTTTGAGGGGAACTATGGAGGTAATCAGAGGACCGGGGTCGATTCTTCTATCCGCCAGCAGGTCGATGACCGTCCTGCCCTCGTGCAGGTAAATAGAGCTGCCCACCAGTGTTCTCTCGCTGAACGTCATGGTGCTGAAGTCGAGCGTACCGGGTTTTTCAAAAACACCGACGATGACGGCGATACCGCCCCGGCGGACGAGTTCCACGGTAAGCTGGGGGGTATCCGGGTAGCCGACGCATTCGATGCCGGCATCCGCCCCCAGGCCGCCGGTCAGCTTAAGAAGTTTCGGGACGGGGTTACCTTCGTTAAGGTAGATAACGGCGTTAGCGCCCAGCTTTTCAGCCAGTTCGCCCCGGCCCCTGTGCTTGGCGACGAGGTAGACTGCGGAAGCTCCGGCAGCCCTCGCGGACAGCAGGGCGCAGAGGCCGATAGCGCCGTCGCCGACGATGGCCACGGTGTCCCCGGGGCTTACCTGACCCTGCCGGATGGCGTGAAGGGCCACGGCCAGTGGCTCTACCAGGGCGCCGTATTCATCCGAGACTGAGTCGGGGAGTTTATAGCAGGCGTAGGTCGGCGCGATGAAGTACTCCGCCATACAGCCATCGGTAGAGAGTCCGGTAAAACCCTGGTTCACGCAGAGGTTGTAAACGCCCTTTTTGCAGTAGTAACAATCGCCGCAGTACCAGTAGCCGACGCCGCTTACCCGGTCGCCGACCCTGAAATCGGTCACTCCCTTGCCCACGGCGGCCACCTTCCCGGCGAACTCATGCCCCATCGTCAGGGGGGCTTTATCGGGGGGTATCATGACGGGGCCGGTGGCGTATTCCTTCAGGTCGGTGCCGCAGATACCGGCCAGGGTGACTTTTATTTTCAGCTGTCCCGGCCCGGGAGAGGGTTCCGGAACGTCTTCATACCGGAGGTCTTTTCTGCCGTACCACCTCAGTGCTTTCATCAGGCACGCTCTCAGTTAATTAATTTCTATAATGGGGGCACCAAGTTATTATTCAAGAGTGTGGGGAGTTTGTCAAGGTGGGGAGGTATCTCCAAAAATCATCCGGCAACGCCTCAGATTGCAACGTTTCGGGTTCCCTCCTTTTCATAACCTGTCTGCGTCTAAAAAATAGCCACACTCCACTCAAGCTGTTATAATGAGCAAAAAAGAAAGTGGTGTGGGTCATGGAAGAGAAAATTGTACGGCAGGTAAAAGAGGCTGCCGCTAAAGTAAAGGAAAACGTCGAGCGCGTTATCGTGGGCAAGGGCGAGGTGGTGGAACTGGCCATCATCGCCCTGCTCTGCGAGGGGCATATTCTCATCGAGGACGTGCCGGGGCTGGGCAAGACGGTCCTGGCGAAGTCGCTGGCGAAATCTTTAGGGTGCAGCTTCCGGCGCATTCAGTGCACGCCGGATCTTTTACCTTCGGATATTACCGGCACCTACGTTTTTAACCAGAGAACGTCGGACTTCGAGTTCCGCCCGGGGCCGGTGATGTCGCAGCTGGTGCTGACGGACGAGATAAACCGGGCCACCCCCAGGACGCAATCGGCCCTGCTGGAAGCGATGCAGGAACGCCAGGTCACCGCCGAAGGTGAGACTAAGCCGCTGCCCCGTCCCTTTCTGGTCATGGCGACGCAGAACCCTATCGAGCTGGAGGGCACTTTCCCCCTGCCCGAGGCCCAGCTTGACCGGTTCCTCATGAAAATACAGATAGGTTACCCCGGTGTTGAGGACGACCGGTTGATATTATCGCGCTTCCGCCAGACCGACCCGCTGGAAGAGCTGGCGCCGGTAATATCTTCCGATGACCTTTTGAAAATGCAGAAGGCCTGCCGCGATGTGCATATTGCCTCCGACGTGGAGGACTATATCATCCGCTTGGTTCACGCCACCCGTGAACACGACGCCGTAGAGCTGGGGGCCAGTCCCAGGGCTATGCTGGCTCTCTACAACGCGTCACAGGCCCTGGCGGCGCTGCGGGGCCGGGCTTTTGTAACCCCGGACGATATAAAATACCTGGTTACTCCCGTACTGATTCATCGGATTATTCCCAAGTCGGAGAGCCGACTCCGCGGCCAGAAAGCCGAACAGACCCTGAAAGAGATAATGGATTCCGTGTTCGTGCCGGTGGAAGAGGAACCCGTCGCCGGGGAGGGATAGGCGATGCGCGGTGACTACTGGCTGTTCATCGCGGCACTGATTCTGATAATCAGCCTGGCAACGCAACAGGTGCCGCTTGTCTTAATTTCCCTGCTGTTTCTACTGACCGGGGGTGTGTCGCGACTGTGGAACCGATTTTGCCTCCACCGCATCGAATACCGGCGTCGCCTGAGCCAGAACCAGGTTTTTTTCGGCGACGAAATAGTCTTCGAGGTGGAGATTACCAATCGGAAGCCTCTGCCGCTGCCCTGGCTGCAGGTCGATGACGAACTGCCGGAGAACGTAACCCTCCTTAAGGGTAAAGCCACCGCGGCGCATGAAGGCCGCGTCATCTTCAGCAACATGTTCCCCATCAACATGTACCACCGCGTGACCCGCCGCTTCCCGATGCGTTGCCAGCAAAGGGGCAGCTTCGCCTTCGGACCGACGTATATCCGTTCCGGGGACTTATTCGGTTTCTTCCGCCGGCATATGCGTATTGATGAACTGGACTATCTTCTGGTGTATCCCCGGCTGGTGCCGATGGAAAAACTGGGTATCCCTTCACAGCAGTTCTTCGGCGATATCCGCCTGAAGAGGCACCTTTTCCAGGACCCGGTGCTTACTGCCGGAGTGCGGGACTATCATTCCGGCGATAGCCTGAAGCGGATACACTGGAAGAGCACCGCCCGACTCGGCAAGCTGCAGACTAAGGTGTACGAGCCGACGACTACCGTCGACATGAGCATTTTTCTGGACGTGCGCACCCTTAGAGCGCCTTTATGGGGGAGTGTTTACCAGCTCCAGGAGCTGGGAATTATCGCCGCGGCATCGATTTCCCAGCATGCTCTGAAAGAGGGTTTTCGTGTCGGCCTTTACGTCAACCAGATAACGCGCTTTTCCCGGGGTATGGTCAGAGTACCGCACAGCCAGCACCCTGAGCAGTTGCCGCGCATACTGGAGGCACTGGCACAGCTGCATCAGGTCGAGACGATACCGGTAGCCCGTTTCATCCAGCAGGAAGCCCGGAGTCTTCCCTGGGGCAGCACCCTGGTGGTTATCTCGGCACAGCCTCTGGATGAATTGCTGGCCACGTTGCTGGACTTGAAGAGGGTGGGGCGCAGCGTGGCACTGGTCAAGGTGGGCGGTGAGGCGCTGGAGGTAAGCGGCGGTAACCTGCCCGTTTACCACATCAGTGACGAGGTTGCCTGGGACCTGGTAAATGAAATCGGCCTGAAAGAGGCATGATGAATAGATTCAGGAATTTCGACTGGCTGGCCGTTGTTTTATACCCGCTGGCGGTAATCCTTATGGAAGCCTTCTGGGTATATCCCTGGCTGGTCTGGCTGGGGGGCTGGCCTATTTTCTCCGAGCAGCGCCCGGCCTTGAGCCTGGCTGCGGTAATTATAGTGCTGGCGGTTTCCCTGCTGGTGACCAGGGTATTTCTCCGGCAGAAATGGCCGATGCGGTCAATCCAGAGTGTCATTATCGGCGGCGGTCTGGTCACTATTTTACTGGTGCTGGGTGTCGAATACGGCGCCGGCTGTGGATTCCTCAGCGGCGGGTGGTTTGTTCATGTGGGGCAAGTACTGGGGACTACCTTTACCAGTCCGCACACCATCGTGGTGGCCCTGCCGGTACTGCTGTATCTCTGGTGGCGGGGCATCATCCTGGGACAAACAACGTCGTATTTCAGAGACATCTACCGGTCCTTCTTGCTCGGCATGGTGGCCCTCATCGTATTGATTATTCTCTGGCAGATAAGCGCGGGGTCGGAGAATTTCGAACCCCCCGGACCCGGTATCGGGTTAAATGTGATAGCGTTCTTCTTCTTCGGCCTGATGGCAATAGCCGTCTCTCACCTCTACGCGATGCGCAGCTCGATGCCGAAGGAAGAAGCGTCGTTGGCCTCGGTAAGGCGCTGGCTGCCGATGATGCTCGGTGTCGTCGGTGGCATGGCTGTCGTTAGTTTCGTCGTTGCCAGTGCTTTCTCCGAGGAATTTTTCGCGAGCATCGGACGCGGGGTCGGCGTTTTCTTCGACTTCCTCGGGAAGATATTCAACTATATCTTGATTCCGCTTAATTATATTTTTGAGGGTATATTCTGGGTGCTGCAGTTCATATTGAATTTGATACGCAGCGACCAGCCATTCCAGCCCGAAGGTGCCGGCAACATGACTATTACGGGGTTGCCAGCGGTTACTCCAGGCGAACTGCCGGTGGCAGCGGTGCTGGCGATTAAATGGGTAGTAATAGCTTTAATTGCCGCCGTCGTTATTTTTATCCTGGCCAGGGCAATATCCCGATTTCGCGCCCGGCGCGCCCAGGAGGAGATAGAGGAAATCCATGAATCGCTCTGGAGCTGGCGCGGGCTTAAGGATGATTTAAAGCTGCTCTTCGGTATGATGGGGAAGAAATTTCAAAGAAAACAGGCGCCGGCGGCACCAAAAATTTATGTAGATGACGTCGAGTCACGCCGACTCGACGTCAGGGAGATATACCGGCATTTGCTCCGGGAAGCAGCCCGCTCCGGGGTAGCCCGCCGCCGCCACGAAACAGCCAGTGAGTATGCCGGCCGCCTGGAACAGGCCGTGCCCGAGGGCAGCGAGCCGGTGGACAGCATTACCGACCTGTATATTGATGTCCGCTATGGTGAAACCAGCCCTCCGGAAGAGCAGGTGGATAAAGCTAACGGACTATGGAGGACGCTCCGCGGGCTGCTGCGGAGAATCAGGGGAGACTAGAGAGTTATAGCTGCTTAATCCTGAATAAAGAACATAAAAAAGACCATTGAGGAGGTTAATCATGAATGTAGAGGCACTGGTGGCGAGAATCGAGACCCTGGAAAGGCAGGTCAGGACCCAGGAAAAACAACTCACGGTTTTACAGGATATCGAGGCAATTAAGAAACTGCAGAAGGCCTATGGCTACTACGTGGAACACATGATGTACCAGGAGATAGTAGACTGTTTCTCGGACAGCCCCGATGTTATTCTGGACTGGCTGGAAGGCAAGTATCTGGGCAAGGAGGGCGTCAGGAAATACTTCGAGTTTATGAAGTCGGCACCACCGGACTTCATGCACCAGGTGATGCAGATTGCCGGTATCGTGGATATCGACCCGGACGGCAAAAAGGCCAGGGGGCGGTGGTACGCTTTCGGCGGCATTTTCATCCCCAGGGAGGGCAATGTCAGGCGGTCGTTCGTGAGCGGCATATATGAAAATGGGTATATCAAAGAGAACGGCATATGGAAGATACTTTCGATTAAATGGGTGATACCGTACGCGGTAAGAATCACGGGCGAGTGGGCCATGCCGGAAGATGTGAACCGACCCTACCTCGCCGGACAGTTCCGGGGCCACAAACCCGACAT
>DAOUEB010000122.1:0-22584 GCA_034430675.1 Dehalococcoidales bacterium | reverse complement strand
GAAGGCGCAGCTTCACGGTTAAATAAGTCCATGTCATCAATATGCATGATACCTACATACTTGTAAGGTATCTCTCCCTTCATCGAGCCGGTTATTTTAACCATTTCGAACTTCTTAGCCCCCGGCAGGCTGTCCAGTAACGGACCTTTTTCATTAACCACATAATCCTTATACTGCTCATCGGTCACATGGTCCGCCAGATTGTAAAGAATAATTTGCTTTGCCATATTTGTCTCCTTTCTCCAAGACCTTATTTTTACCAGGACGCACTTAAGCCCAGTTCTTTAAGTCATAATAACCCTGGGCAACCTTATAGCGACATATCTGCTGTCCCCCGAGCCAGAGCTGGCATATCTTCACATCTCTCAGGCACTTCTCGTAGGGGAAGTCCTCGGAAATAGCCATCGAGCCCAGTAATTCGGCGCCCTTGTTGATTATCTCGACAGCCTTGTCAGCGGCAAAGACCCTGGCGGCGGCCCCCTTGGCTATTAACTCCGGCGACCACGGTGCTCCGTATATCGGACCGTATATATCCGGATGGTCATATATAAAAGCCAGATTATAGAGGCTGGCCCTCATCATCTCGATACCGATAGCCATATCGGCGATTATCCCGGCCACGATACTGTGCTGCCTTACCGGCTTGAATCCCCCCATGCGAGTACCGGTATATTCCAGCACTATCTCGAAAGCTCGCTCGGCAATACCCAGGGCCTGGACCCCTCCGGACCAACCGGCTACCGTCGTAAGCATATAGCACAAATTGGCGTCCATCCCGGGACCGGCAACCCGGTACTCCTTCGATACCCTGACGTTATCGTAATAGACGGCGCCATTGATAACCGTCTTAAAGAGCATCTTCTTTTCCGGCTTGCCAAACGTTAGCCCCGGCGCATCCTTGGGAACTATAATCATGGCAATCCCATCATCGCCAAGACTGAGGTCGGTGTTGCAGAAAGTGATATAGCTCTCCGCTATACCGCCATGAGTCGGCCACATCTTGCTGCCGTTGATGACATACTCGTCACCCTCAAGCCTGGCGGTTGTCTTAATACCGGCACCATGCATCAGAGGGTTCTCTGTATCAGCCCCTCCAGCTTCATCAGTCATCGACAGGCAGGCGTAGGCCAACTTGCCCTGACAAAAGAGAGGAGCGAACCTGTCCAGAATCGCCTTGTTACCGACGGCGGCGGCCGGTCCCGCACCGGCCGTATTCGAGCAAGCTGTCAGGGCCATGCCGGCGTCACCTTTGGACAGTTCCTCGGCGATAATAGCCATATTGGTCATGGAGTTGATACCACCACCGCCATATTCAACAGGGTATCCAGACGCCTGAATTCCGATATCAACAAGTTTTTGATGGACTTTCTCAACCAGACTATAGTCTTCTTCCAGTTGCCTAGTGATGGGTATAATCTCTTTTCTGGTAAAATCCCTCAGAGTCTGCCGCAGCTGACGCTGGTCCTCCGTCAAGAGATGCTCCAGATGCATAACTACCCCCTTTGCAAATTCTGCTCTGGTCCTTTAAATCAGGTACACATACAGCTAAAAAGGGACACGCGTCCTGAAAATAAATCGCACCCTGTCAGATTAGTATATTTCTTCCCCGGAAAGCATCAGAAGGTCTGATACCATCGGCCCGAATTTCTTCAAAAAGTCCTGATATTGTTGCGTTACAGCAGCTTTCTGATTGAATTCGTCAATGCTGGTCACATGCACAATACCAACGTATTTATAGGGAATCTCTCCCGTCATTGAACCTGTTATCTTGACCAGTTCGTATTTCTTGACAGACGGAAGGCTGTCAATCAGGGGGCCTTTTTCACTGGTAACGTAATCCTTGAACTCCTCGTCGGTCACATGCTCCGCCAGATTATAAAGAATGATTCGCTTGGCCATTTCATCGTCCTTTCTTGTAACTATTTTTACGGCAGGTGAAACCCGGCTCGCTAAAAGGTTACTGCAATGGCTCTTTTTTGTCAACGACACACATCTCGCAGCGAAACCATGTGATAATAGTCCTTTTGCCAGCCCACTATCAACATGCTAGACTATTAGAGAGGCACATGAGTTACACCATTAGCGAAGATAGCCTGGCCGACCTTGACACTTACCGGGCGGATTCCAGGCAAAATCTCAACTGGCCCTCCGTGTTCGTTTTACCGGCCTGGTTGCAGGTCTGGTGGCAGGTATTCGGCTCCGGAGTCGAACCGCTCATACGCACGGTGCGGCAGGGAGAGAGAATCATCGGTATCGCCCCGTTAATGATAAAGGAGAAAACAGCCCTTTTCATTGGCGATACCGATGTCTGTGATTATCTGGACTTTATTATTACACCCGGCATGGAGGATGATTTCTTTAATATACTTCTGGATGATTTGAAAAAGAACGATATCAAGTCGCTGGACCTGAAGCATGTACGTCCGGATTCCACGGTGCTTAACAGCCTTACAAAAGCAGCCGCTGAACGAGGGTATAAGGTCGTTAATACCCAGGAGGATATCTCTCTGGAGATGGACTTGCCGTCTGCCTGGGACGAGTACCTGGCAATGTTAAGTACCAAGCAGCGTCACGAAGTAAAGCGCAAGATGAGGCGTTTATGGGGGGCCGGCAATGTAGAGCACCGCTGCCTTGAGGCCGGCCAGGAGCTTGAAGAATATTTGGAACTATTTCTGAAACTTTTTCCGATGAGCCGGGAAGACAAAGCTAATTTCATGACTCCGCAGATGGAATCATTCTTTAAGTATTTAGCCAAAGCTATGGCCGAGATTGGGCTGCTGAGGTTTGGCATTATCGAGCTGGACAACCAACCAGCCGCCATGACCATAGGCTTCGACTATAAGGACGTGCACTACCTATATAATAGTGCTTATGACCCCCGGTTCAACTATTTGAGCGTGGGGCTACTATGCAAAGTCCTCTGTCTTAAAGAGAGCATCGAGAAGGGTAAAAAGAAATGGGACTTTCTCAAAGGTGCGGAAACGTATAAATATCACCTGGGAGGGCAAGAGGTACCCTTGTACCGATGCCAGATAGCCATCAAATAGCAGTGAGAGACAGGTGAAAACTAATGGCCGAAAATAGATTGAGAATAGCTATGTTGAGCGCCCACAGCTGCCCGGTAGGCGACCTGGGAGCCAGGGACACCGGCGGCATGAGCGTCTATATCCGGGAACTGGCTCACGAACTGGGTAAACAGGGACATTACGTGGATGTCTATACCCGTGCCCATGACCCGGCCGACCGTCAGATTGTCGACCTGGGTCAGCAGGCACGGCTTATTCACCTCAAGGCGGGAGAAGAAGAGCAAATACACAAACTGGCCGTATATTCCTGCCTCCCGGAATTTACCTGTAACCTGGAGAATTTCCGAAAGAATAACGGGCTCCGGTACGACATTATTTTCAGCCACTACTGGCTCTCCGGATGGGTGGGCAAATATCTACAGCAGTGGTGGCAGGTGCCTCACGTCATCATGTTCCATACCCTGGGCGCCGTGAAAAACGCCATCGGCATCGGAGAGGATGCCCCCGAGCTCCGCATCGTCACGGAAAGGGAAGCGGCTAACGATTGCCAGCGTGTTATCGTGGCTACCGAGAGAGAAAAAGAGGAACTCATACGTCGCTACGGAGCCCTGCCGGATAAAATCGGTATTGTGCCCTGCGGGGTCAATATGGAGATATTTCAACCGGTGGCAAGGATGGCCGCCAGGCAGAAACTGGGACTGACCAATGGGAAAATTATCCTGTTCGTCGGCAGGATTGACCCGCTGAAGGGCATCGACCAGCTTCTAAAGGCTATACCTCGTCTGCAAGATTATAAAGGCCTGCGCATGATAATAATCGGCGGCGACGAGTACAGTCGAAGCGAAATAGAGAGATTACGGAAACTAGCCGGGGAACTGAAGATACAGGACAGGGTTACGTTTCAAGGTATGATAAAGCAGGAGGAGCTGCCGTATTTCTACAGCGCCGCCGATGTCTGCGTGGTGCCCTCTTATTACGAAAGTTTCGGCCTGGTCGCGCTGGAGTCGCTGGCCTGCGGCACGCCGGTGGTGGCGACGGATGTCGGCGACCTGAAAAACATTATCCGCCAGGGCGAGACGGGCTATGTAGTAGCCGGGAACACACCTCAGAACCTCGCCGACGGCATAGCTCCGCTCCTGTCGAGACCACCCAGGGATGTAGAGTCCGCCCTCTCCATAAGGGACTCTATAAATAGATATAGCTGGGCGAGTATCGCCGTGGGTGTGATAAGAGAACTGAGCCTGTCAACGGACAGGCAGATGACACCGGTGGCCTAATCTACCGCCTTTTCATACCAGAGATAGTTCGTCTGCAACTCGAATCCTATCAATTCATAAAGGGAACAGGCCGCCTTATTCTCGCTGTCTACCGTCAACCAGACCTCACCAGCGCCTTTGTTTTTCAGGTTAGCCAGACCGGCCAGTAACAGCTTCCTGCCTATGCCCTTGCCGCGGTAATCCGGAGCCGAGCCAATCATGAAAATCCGCCCCTGTCCGCCGGAGGTTACCTCCGTCCAGCAGTAGCCGATAACTTCATCTTGGTCACAGGCCAGGACAATATCCTTCGGGGAACGGTGGCTCAGGCTGATACTATAAGCCATCGCTTCTACGGTATTGGGATTGTATCCCCAGTGCCCGGCGAAGCTGAGGTTCTGTATTTGCGTCAGCATTTCTTCCTCGCCTTCGCGCAGGTAACGGCACTCGCAAAAGGCCCGTTCCAGCTCCTGCCGGCCTGCTTTGTTCAAGTCCAGCCTCAATTCCAGGAATCGGCGAACACATACGAACCCCAGTTTGGAGAGCACAGTCCCGGCAACGGCATTATCTTCCCTTACGTTGACATGGAGAAACCTAGCCCCCAGTTTTCCGGCGTGTTTCATGGCGAAATCGAGGAGTTTTTTGCCCAGTCCTTTGCGGCGGTGTTCCGGCCGCAGCCAGCAGTCGACGATAACCCGCTCAATATCCAGCTCCGGTAACATATCCACAAAGCCGATGATTTCGCCGGTCTTTTCCACAACCAGTAAATCATGCTCAGTAGAAAAGCCAGGACGGGACAGCTTCTCGGCGATAGCCTGCGGCGTGACCGGCCGGCCGATAGGTTCCTGCTTTTCTGCTTCGATATACAACAGGACGAAGAAATTGAAATCGGCGGGCCGGTAATTCCTGATATTATAAGGGGACTTAGTCATGTTGGATTCGGAGACCTCTGGCTACACTCGTTATAATTGTACCAACTTGAGGAATGTTATACAATTAATATATCCACCCTTACTCGAGGAGCTTACACTTGTTATGGATAATCAGACTTATTTGATGGTGGTGACGCCACATCCCGACGATGCTGAATTCGGTGTCGCGGGTACGGTAGCCCGATTGACACGGGAAGGGAAGAAGGTTATCTACGTGGTGTGCACCAATGGTGATAAAGGCACCAGCGACAGAAATATGAAGCCGGAAGAACTGGCCGGAATCCGCGAGCAGGAACAGCTGGCGGCGGCCAAGCTGCTGGGCGTCAGCGACGTCGTTTTCCTGCGTTACCCCGACCAGGGTCTTGAAGATTCGGATGAGTTCCGGAAAGCGCTCGTGCGCGTGATACGACTCTACCAGCCTTACGCGGTGGTGACGGCGGACCCGTACCGCAAGTACATGTGGCACCGCGACCACCGTATCGCCGGGCAGGTGACGCTGGACGCCGTTTTCCCTTATGCCAGGGACCACCTTTCCTATCCGGAATTACTTGACGAGGGACTGGAACCCCATAAAGTCAGGGAGATGTGGTTCTGGGCTTCGGATGACATTAACTACCGCCTGGATGTTACGGATACTTTCGATACCAAGCTGGCCGCCCTGGGCTGCCACAAGAGCCAGGTGGGGGACATACCTCCGGAGATGCGAGAGCGCATGCGCGACTGGGCCAGGATGAATGCAGAGGGAGAAGAATTCGAGCTGGCCGAAGCCTTCCACCGCATCGAGTTGCGGTACTAGGAAGAAAGCCAGAGGACATCCCCGCAGAGGTTGGGGGTTGTGGGGACGGGAGGCAAAGACAGCGTATTCTTCTTTGGCTTTCTTTACCGTGGTGATATCGCCGTGGCCGGGGCATCCACTACCAGACTGTCCCGCGTCTCCTGACAAACAACGATACAGGTGTTGGTGCCGTACGGGCCCATCTGCATTGTCTCTATACGTACATTGTCGTCATTTACTATGACTGTCATGCTCTCGACTCCTGATTTATTGCTTGTACACAGGATAATAGGATAGGATAGGATAGGATAGCATCTGATTGACAATGAGAGAAAGACTGGCCAAGCTGACCTCCGACATACTGAACCCGTTCCTGATGAGCTTTATCGTAATCATACTGCTCGCCGTGGAGTCTACCAATAGCGCGGGCGAAGCCCTGAAATGGTCATTAATTTCGATAGCTCTCAGCGTGCTGCCGATATTTGCCGTCGTTATCTGCATGGTTCGGCAGAAAAAGCTGGACGGCATCTTCGTTAGCCCCCGCCAGCAGAGAAACATTATTTACATTCTGGCAAGTGTGCCGGCCACCATCGGCTGCGGCATACTATGGTATTTTGAAGCCCCGGAATTGCTGGCCGTTACGTTCACCGTCGGACTAGTGGCGATAGTTGTCTTCATGACGATAAACCGCTTCTGGAAGATAAGCCTGCACACCGCTTTCACGGCTGCTTCTGCGACCGTTATAACGATTGTCTACGGTGCCGCCGGGGCCCTGACGATATTACTGCTGCCGCCGGTGGCTTGGTCGAGAGTCAGGCTGAATCAGCACTCGCCGGCCCAGGTAGCCGCAGGCGCGCTGCTATCAGCGGGAATCGTGATGGTGGTATTCTGGGGATTCGGGATGGTTTGATTACGTCCTATTCGCTACTTCGGTTAGCCTTTTTCTTGCTTTTAGCCGGCCTGATGAGTAAAAGCGGAGTGCTGCCTTCGTTTAAAACTTTGTTGGCATTGCTCCCGAATATCCAGCGGCCAACCCCGGACCTGCCGTGCGTAGCCATGGCTACCATGCTGAATTCCCCTTCTTCCGCCAGCTTTATTATCTCCTCGGCTTCTCCGCCGGTCAGTACATCTTTGAAAACGACCTTCGTACGCAGTCCCTTATCTTTTAACCTTCTCCCGAGCCTGTTGACATAATTGCTTGCCTGGTTTTTTTCTTCCTGCTTTCTTCTGAGTGTTTCCTGGGTGGGATACGTATTGACTTCTCGTACCCATATATGGAAAAGAGTTACATCTAAATCAAGCTCGGCAGCCATGTAGGTAACAAATCTGAGTATCGATTCACTTTCCCTGGAACCGTCGATGGGCACGAGTACCTTGACCAGCCTGTCTTTATATACGTCAGATTGCGCACCCCTGGCTCTGATAAGAAGGACCTGTTTACGGGTAGCCCCGACTACTTTATTCGCCACGTTGCCCAGTGGCCAGCGCTTTATGCCGGATTTTCCCTGAGTTGATAGGATAATCAGGTCGATTTTAGCCCTGTCAGCATAGTCGACAATCTCTTCAGCGGGGTCACCCTTGAGCATCTTGTATTCTACCGTGATATCTCCGCCTTTTGTTTCCGCGGCGATGTTATCGGCATCGGCCTTGACTCTGGCAACAACATCTCTGAGATAACATTCATGCATATATTGGGATGTCAAGTCACCGGGCGAATAAACATAAACAATGGTGAGCGCGGCACCTAGCCTGCCAGCCAGCCTCGCGGCATACCATAGCGTTACCTCGGCCAATTCCGAGCCATCGAGCGGTACCAGCACTCTGTCATACATTCAGCACCTCCTTACTATATCCTCTTCAAGGATGTAATAACTTCATGTTAATTCGTCTATCTCTTCGTCCCCGCTATCCTCTTCCACGGTCTCCGCCTCTTTCTCCTGTTGAAGAACCGCCTCAAGCTGCTCCATGAGGCGCGCCGCCCGCGGGTAGCCGATGTGCAGTCGCCGCTGCAGGAAAGACGTGGAGATATTTTCGTGCTGCCTGGCCAGTTCTCTGGCCTGCTCCAATAGAGGGTCACGTGGGTGTCCGCCGATAGTGCCTGCCGGGGCAGTGGCCACGAGTGTCTCCAACTTCAGCTTATCGGGCTCCTCCTGCTGCTGCCCACCCCAGAAATACACCAGCCGGTCTATCTCAGCGTCGGAAAGAAAGCAGCCCTGAAGGCGCTTGGGTTTGGCGGCCTCGGTGGGCATGAAGAGCATATCGCCGCGACCCAGGAGTTTCTCGGCACCGACGCCATCGAGGATGGTGCGCGAGTCCACCTGCGAAGTAACGGCGAAACTGATACGCGTGGGAAAGTTTGCCTTGATGAGCCCGGTAACCACATCTACCGAGGGACGCTGCGTCGCCACGACCAGATGAATGCCGGTAGCACGGGATAGCTGGGCCAGCCGGCACAGGTTGTTCTCAACCTCGTCGAAGCCGGCCATCATCAAATCGGCCAGCTCATCGATAATCAAAATGAGGTAGGGCAGCTTTTCCCTACCGTATTTATCCTTATTATAGCCCTCGATGTGACGCGCCCCGGATGTTGCCAGCTTCTGGTAGCGCTGGTCCATCTCCTGTAAAAGCCAGCGTAGAGCGCCTAAAGCCTTGGTGGTATCGACAATAACCGGAGTGGCTAGGTGCGGGATGCTGTTATACTGGGTCAACTCGACCCTCTTGGGGTCGATGAGGATGAACCGGATATCATTAGGTGTATTATGCATCAGAAGGCAGCATATAATGGTGTTCAGACAGACCGTCTTGCCGCTGCCCGTAGCCCCGGCAATTAAAAGGTGGGGCATCTTGGTAAGGTCAGCGGCTATAGCCTCACCGCCGGCGCCCTTGCCCAGAGCCAGCGCCATCCTGGTCCTGGCGTGCAATTTCTGGAAAACACTGGTCTCAACCACCCCACGCAGGCTGACCATATCCGAAATCGTATTGGGCACCTCGATGCCGATAAAAGATTTTCCCGGTACCGGGGCTTCAATCCTGATGGTGGGCGCCGCCAGTGCCAGCGCCAGGTCGTTAGCCAGAGAGCTAATCCTCTCTACCTTGACCCTGGTCTTGGCTACTTCCTCCAGCCTCATCTGGACATTACCGTCACGGTCTCTTTCTTTGATTTCCTTATATTTCCTGTCCCAGCCGGGTTCCACGCCGAACTGAGTAACGGTAGGGCCGGCATTAATCTGTACCACCTTGGCTTCGACATTATAACTGGCCAGCGTCTCCTCGATAAGCTTGGCCCTCTGCAGATTCTGGTCCTGGCTGAACTGGACTTCGGGGGAAGTATCCAGAATATCGACGGGCGGCAAACGCCAGCCATCGATGATTTCCAGGTCCGCCGACTGCCCGTATTTCTTCCAGACATCTTCGGCCACCTGCCGCAGCTCCTGTCTGGGCGATGGTTCTGTTTCAGCCGGTTTTTCCGTACCGGGTTTTATTGCCGCGGCTTTTTCCGCCAGTTCTTCCAGCTTCTTCCGGGAACTGACTACCTCGGGCGGCACCACCGGTTCTTCCATTACCCTGGGCAGGGGCGGTTTGCTCTCAATCGGAGTCCTGGGATGAAGAACACGATGTGCCGGCTGCTTTGCCTCGGGGCGGGCAGTTCGGGCCGGTGCCGGCCGCCTCTTGAACTGCTCGCCTACCCAGACAAAGAATCGCCCGATAGCCCTGAAACTGGAACGCGGTGCCACCAGGAAAATACCAATAACCATCAGGGCTATTATGCGCAGCGCGTAAATGAAGTTGAAGTTCGGAAAATCGATAATTTCACGTCCGAAGCTGCCGCCCAGGCCGTTTTTCAATAAGTCTCTGTCGGTATAATTGACAGCAGCCAGTATGCCCCAGACCGCCAGAACGAAGGCAATACTGCCCAGCCACCGGTTCCACCGGAAGACTAACGAGCCAAACCTACGCCGCCAGATAAGCACGATGAGGGTAACAACAGCAGCAACGATAAAGGCTAGGCCGATTCCAAAAAGCTCAAGGAGATTTTCGCCGAAATCGATTAGTTTTCCCCAGAACACATACAGTAAAACCACGATAATAACAACCATGATAAGCTGGCGGACGGGGGTCGATATCAGAAAACGGAAGAACAGTCCCAGTAACGACTGTGAAGGCCGCTTTCTAGGCTCCCTTCTGGCTCTGGGTTTATCATTTACGGGTAATTTTTTTCTAGCCATAGAGATTACTAACCTCACCCTTTCAGGGTGAACCCTCTTAAGCTCCTCGTATTATTATACTTTCACCATGAAGGGAAGAATCATGGGTCGGCGCTTGGTCCGCTGATAATAGAACTTTTCCAGGGTATCCTTGACCTTGGTATTGATAAAGCTCCACTCGGCGACACGGCCTCCGCTATGGTCCAGCGTCCGCGCCAGCAACTCGCGGCTTTCATTCATCATGTCCTTGAACTCTCTGGTATCGACAAAACCTCTGGTAACGATGTCGGGACGACCGACCAGTTTGCTGGTCTGCCGATTCACGGCAATAATCACCACGACAATACCATCGCGGGAAAGCATTCTACGGGTACGCAGGACAACCCCGCCGATATCGCCGACACTCAAGCCATCGACATAGACATGCCCGGAGCCGACTTTTCCACTTACCCTGGCCGTATTAGCGTTGAGTTCGAGGACATCGCCATCCTCCATGACAAAGATATTTTCGGTGGGGATGCCCACCGATTCCGCCAGCCGGGCATGAAGGCTGAGGTGACGGTACTCCCCGTGGATTGGCATGAAAAATTTCGGCTTGACCAGGCTCAGAATAAGTTTCAGTTCTTCCTGACTGCCGTGGCCGTGGACATGCACCTGTCCCAGCTTACCATACAAGACACTGGCACCCTGCTTGAAAAGGCTGTCCACGGTCCTGTTGACCAGTGATTCATTACCCGGAACCGGCGTCGCCGAAAGTATGATGGTATCGCCGCGCTGTATGTGCACGTGGCGGTGGTCGCGGTTGGCCATGCGTACCAGAGCGGAGGTAGGCTCTCCCTGACTGCCGGTAGTTACCAGGACTATCTTATCAGACGGCAGGCCTTTGACCTCATCAATCCGTCCCAGCAGTCCTTCAGGAGCGTTGAGATAGCCCAGCTCCAGAGCGATGTTTACCGTATCGGTCATGCTGCGGCCGACGATGAAGACACGTCGCTGGTACTTGGCGGCGGCATTGATGACCTGCTGTACACGCGAAATCAGCGATGAAAATGTGGTGACAATCACCCTCCCCGGAGCATTGGCGATAACGTGTTCCAGCGACTCGCCGACAATCTGTTCGGAGGGGGTATAGCCGGGAAGCTCGGCATAGGTGGAATCGGAAAGCAGGAGTAAAACTCCCTGGGCACCCAGAGTTGCCAGCCGGGAAAGGTCGGTCCCCTTGCCGCTGACCGGAGTATAGTCAATCTTGAAATCGCCGCTGTGAATGATGACTCCCTCCGGCGTGCGCACGATGATACCGGCCGCATCGGGGATACTGTGGCAAACGGGAAACAGCTCGACGGTAAACTTCCCGAGGTTGACTTCGTTTCCAGGATTCAATATTTTCAGGTTGACTCCCTCACGCGTCCTTCTTTCCTTCAGCTTGACGCGGATGAGCCCGTTGGTAAGTTTCGTCGAATAAACAGGCGCGTTATTGAGCTGCGGTAATAAATAGGGCAGGGCACCGATGTGGTCTTCATGACCGTGGGTGATAACGATACCCCTTACTTTTTCCTTTCTTTCCACGACATAGCTGAGGTCGGGAATCACTAGGTCGATACCGAGCATTTCTTCTTCAGGAAACATGAGGCCGGCGTCGATGATGAGGATATCATCGCCGTACTCCAGCACCATCATGTTTTTGCCGATTTCTCCCAGCCCGCCGAGCGGTATCAACTTCAACTTAGGCCTTGACATAAATTTAAACCTCGAACATATTTAACTGCTGCGGCTGTGGCTTGGCCTCCTGAACACTGGTGGCTTCAGCTAGAATCTTCGGAATCTTGAGCATATCGGCCTCTATGGCCTGTCGCAGGCTTTGCTGGTGAAGAGCCGCCGCCGGATGATACATGGCATAGTAGATGATATCGTCATGCTTTTGAGCCGTACCGTGAATCTTGCTGATGCTCTTGCCGGGAAAGTACATCGCCATCGAGTAACGCCCCAGGGTAACAATCATCCTGGGCTTGATAATTTCAATCTGGCTGTCCAGCCAGGGACGGCAGTTCTGCATTTCCGTGGGCAGGGGGTCGCGGTTGTTGGTGGGGCGGCACTTGATGACATTGGCGATATAGACCTGCTGGCGGTTCAGGTTAATGGAGGCCAGCAGCTTGTCCAGGAACTGTCCGGCCGGTCCCACGAAAGGACGCCCCTGCTGATCTTCATGCCAGCCGGGCGCTTCGCCGATAAACATGATATCCGCATCTTCCGCCCCCTCACCGGGCACAACCTTCGTGCGGAATTTGGCTATTTCACACTTCTGACAGAGTGCTATCTGCTGGTAAAGCTCGCTAAGCGGTGACATCGCACTACCTTATATTAACTTTAATGAAAATAATTTATTTTCTCTGAGGTATGATAACACCGCTGATAGGGCAAGTCAATTAGCAGCATGACATAAAATAAAGCAGCGAGGATGTTATTTATATATCAGATTATAGCTCTACCATCTTGACGGAATACACGTCAGGTATAGATAAAATTTGCTGCTGCTGCTTTTCGGGCAGGGGCTCGTCCATGGTCAACACGAGCAAGGCCTGGCCCCTCGGCTTGAGACGCCCCAGATGCATCGAGCTGATATTGATATCGGCGTCACCGGTTATTTTACCTATCGCCCCGATGAATCCGGGGCGGTCGAGGTGGTCGCTGAACAGGAAGTAAGACCCGGGAACAGGCACGATATCAAGCCAGTAGTCGTTAACCCGTACGATATGCGATTCATCATGCATGACGGTCCCAGAAACGGTACAGGCCCCTTTATTAGTTGTTATCTCCACGGTTAGAAGGCTGGCGTAGTTAGCGCAGACAGCCTCCTTCTCTTCGATGACAGTCAGGCCGCGCTTGGCAGCTATCAGGTTGCAGTTGACGATATTAACTCGTTCTTCGCTGATGCCTTCGAGCAAGCCGCCGACAACCGCTGCCTTGAGGGCATTGGTATCGTAATTGGCAATATCGCCGTCGTACTTGATACGGATAGTCTTCGCCTGTCCCTCGGACAGCTTGTAGACCAATTTACATAACGTTGTCGCCAGCTTCATATAGGGCGCCAGCGCCGCCAGAGTCTCCGAAGGTATATAAGGAACGTTAATGGCCGACCTGGCCGGTTGCCCCCGGAAAACATCGACAATCTGCTCGGCGACATCGCGGGCCGCCAGCACCTGCGCCTCGGTCGTGGAAGCACCCAGGTGCGGGGTAACGATGATGTTATCCTCTCCGAAGAGGGTACTCTCGGTTATGGGCTCCTTCTCAAAAACATCGATAGCCGCCCCGGCTATTTTCTCCTCTTTTATCGCCTTGACCAGTGCCTCTTCGTCAATAAGCCCGCCCCGCGCGCAATTTATGATACGCACCGATGGTTTGCACAGGGCCAGTTCTCTGGCGCCAATCATGCCTCTGGTCTGGGGCGTCATCGGCAGGTGCAGGGTAATGAAGTCCGACTCCCTGAGTATTTGTTTTAAGTCGACGAGCTCTACCTGGAGTTTCTGGGCATATTCCAGAGAAACCAGGGGGTCGTTGCCCAGCAGCCTCATTTCAAATCCCTGCGCTCGTTTGGCCACCTCCGAGCCGACATTGCCCAGGCCGATAATACCCAGTGTTTTGCCTCTCAGTTCCGTGCCCATAAAGTCGTTCCGCCGCCACACGCCGGTCTTGAGCACTTCATTAGCCTGTGGAATATTACGCGCCGAAGCCAGTAAAAGGGCGATAGCATGTTCGGCGGCCGAGACCGTGTTACCGGTAGGGGCATTGACAACGACCACGCCGTAGCGTGTCGCCGCCTCGACATCGACATTATCGACACCGACGCCGGCCCGGGCAATAACCTGCAGCTTCTTTCCCGCCTCGATAATGTCGGCCTTGACCATCGTCTGGCTGCGCACCACCAGGGCTTCATAGTCGCCGATAATGGCGATAATTTCCTCCGGCTCCAGCCCGACCTTAACGTCCACCTGCGCCTCTTTCCGCAGGATATCTATCCCCTCTTTGGAAACATCGTCAGTAATCAGTACCTTTTTTCGTTTATCCGCCATATGTTTTTCCTTATTGCTTTATTCCGGCGAAGCCTGCTTCGGGCAGGGTTATCTTAAGGGCTGCAATCAATTCCTTGATATCGTCTTCACTTACCAGGCCCAGGTGGCCGATGCGGAATATTTTACCATCAAGATGCTGCTGTCCGCCAGCCAGTACAATGCCGTGCTCGGACTGCATGAGCTGTCGCAGCTTTTTACCGTCAACACCTTCAGGAATCGCTACGGACGTAACCGTATTCGAGGCATATTTTTCATCGGCGAAAATGGAAAGCCCCAGACCTTTGATACCATCGCGCGTCATCTGGCCGATGCGGGCCTGCCTGGCAAAGATATTTTTTAGTCCCTCCCCGAGCATCATTTTCAATGCTACCGAAAGGGCATAGACTACCGAAACAGCCGGCGTCCAGGGATTCTGGCCTTTCTCCAGAAAGCTCTTAGCTTTGCCGAAGTCCCAGTAGAACCTGGGCATACTGGCCTTGTCAAACGCTTTCCATGCCTCAGGGCTAACGCTGACCATGGCCAGTCCCGGCGGCACCATCCAGCCCTTCTGAGAACCCGTGACGACAACATCACAGCCACACCTATCAACAGGCACGTCAATGGATGACAGGCTGCTGATAGCATCGACGAGGAGGAGCTTACCGGCGTCTTTCACAATCTTGCCGATGGCCTCCAGGTCATTGGTGACACCGGTGGAAGTCTCGTTATGGGTCACCAGCACCGCTTTAACGTCAGGATTGGACTTGATGGCGTCAGCAACAGCCTGGGGGTCGGCGGCCTTGCCCCACTCAAAATCGAGTGAAATAACGTTGGCTCCGAATGTCCTGGCGATATTGGCCCAGCGGTCGCCGAAAACGCCGATGGAAACCGACAGTATTTTATCCCCCGGCGACAGCATGTTGACGACGGCGGCTTCCAGGCCGCCGGTGCCGGAACCGGTGAGTATATAAAGGTCGTTCCTGGTCTGGAAGACCTGCTTCAGTTCATCCGTAACCTCATAGAGTATCTTCTTAAACTCCGGCCCGCGATGGTTAATCATGGGCCAGCCCATGGCCTGCAGGACTTCCGGCGGGCAGGGGGTCGGTCCGGGGATACGCAACTGTGTCATTTATGTCTCCTTGTCTACTCTACTCTATTCTATCCTTATCTATTACTTTAATAAAACGGCGTTTACCGACTTTGATAATACTGCCATTTTGGACTGAGGTTATGTAATAATATACTTGTCCACCATCTATACTGACTGCTCCTTGCTCAATCAATCGGTTAGCCTCGCTTCTGCTTTTAGAAATACATGCCCCAACAAGTATTCTGCTGATATCTACGTTCCAAGTCTGTGTTAAATCAGGCGCTAGCTCACTGAAAGAGACGCAATATTCCTCTATCTCATCCGGCACTTCCCGGTTCTGCACAACTTTTTCAAAATGCTTTTCCGCCTCGTCAGCTTCCTTCCGACTGTAAAGCTGGACTATAATCTCCCTGGCCAGGCGCTTTTTCAGTTCCATAGGGTTAAAGTTTTCATCAGCAAGCTGTTTTTTGAACTCCGCCAGTTCTTCGTCGGGGACATCGGTAAGCAGCTCAAAATACGTCAGGATGAAATCGTCACGGATGGACATCGTTTTACCGTATATAGTCTCCGGCGGCTCGGCAATGCCGATGTAGTTACCCAGGCTCTTGCTCATCTTCTGAACGCCGTCGGTGCCCACCAGCATCGGCGTCATGAAGCACTGCTGCGGAGGCTGCCCCATCATGGACTGAAGCTCTCTGCCGACCAAAAAGTTAAACTTCTGGTCGGTACCACCAAACTCAACGTCCGCCTGTATGGCTACCGAGTCGTAGGCCTGCAGCAGCGGGTAGAGAAGCTCGGTCAGGGCAATGGGCCGTTGCTCATTATATCTTTTACTGAAGTCATCCCTGGCCAGAAATTGGGCGACAGTGAACTTGCTGGTAAGCCGGATAACATCGGCAAGGTCAAACTTGCCGAACCACTCGCTCTGCCACCTGACCTCGGTCTTCTCCTTATCGACAATTTTAAAGAACTGCTTCAAATAGGTCTCGGCATTGGCTTTCACCTGCTCCGCGGAAAGCATGGGGCGAGTAACCGATGCTCCGCTGGGGTCGCCAATCTGAGCCGTCCAGTCAGCCACGATAAGCACAATCTGATGCCCGAGCTCCTGGAACTGGTGTAGTTTTCTCAGCGTCACCATATGTCCCAGGTGGATATCGGGAGCACTCGGGTCGAAACCCTCTTTCAGGTGCAGCTTCTTGCCAGACTGGAGCAGCTTGACCATCTCTTCCTCGACGATAATTTCAGCTACCGCCCGCCGTAGCAGATGATTCAAATCCTTATTATTTATAAATTTACTAACCGTTCCCATGATTAATTCACACCCGTAGAATCGAGTACGGCCTTCCCCTGCCTGACATCCTCGGCCAGCTGCTTTCTCAACTCACCCACACTATCAAACTTCTTCTCGTTGCGGAGACGGGCAACAAAATCAACGGTAAGCTCATACCCGTACAGGTCACCATGATAGTCAAGAAGGTAAGCTTCGACAGTACGCTCAGTCCCGCCGAAAGTAGGGTCCTGGCCAATATTGGTCATTGACTGATATATTTTACCGTTAATATGCGCCAGACTGGCGTAAACGCCATCCGGAGGCAGGGCCTGCCCGGAATTTACATCCAGGTTAGCGGTCGGGAATCCCATGCCTTCTCCCCGTCCGGCTCCGGTAACTACCTTGCCATGAAGGCTAAAATAACGGCCGGTCAGCTTGCGTACCTTCTTCATATTACCCTCAGCCATAGCTTTTCTGATGGTGGTGCTGCTGACAACTTCACCGCCAATTTCCAGCGGCGGCACCACGGTGACGTTGAAATCCATTTCTTTTCCAAGTCGCCTTAGGGTATCGGTATCGCCTTCCCTCCCTTTACCCAGGGCAAAGTCCGAGCCGATTATCAGTCCGCGCGTTTTCAGGTGCTTCTGTAATAGACCGACAAACCGGCGGGCATCCAGCCGGGCCAGGTCTTTCGTGAACGATAAAGGCACGATAATATCGACACCCTCATTCTGGAGAAGCCTTATCCTTGTTTTGATATCGGTCAAATAAGGCAGCTTCGTCTCCGAAGATAGCAAATCCTCCGGATGCTGGCGGAAAGTCACCACGCCGGAAAGCAAACCCCTCTGTTCGGCCTGTTTCAGCAACTCCGAAATCAGTTGCTTGTGACCCAGGTGCACGCCGTCGAAAACACCGACGGTCACAATAGTATCTCGCTCGGGTGAAAAGCTAGCTAACTCTTCCTCAACCAGCACGCCTTCTTCTCCTGTATCCGGAAATATTTCCCGAGGCAGTCCCATCCCGGAATTCCCTCAGGAAACAGCCCAATTTATCATTATTATACTATATCTGCCCAGCTAGGCGTCAAACGTATTACCTACCCGCTATATTGCTGTGTGGGGTGAGGATTGCCTTAGAAAGCAAAACCTATTTACCGAACCGGTAGAAAACCAGGCCGGCCGGTGTCTTGGGATAGAAGTAGGTGGATTTCCGGGGCATGCGGTCGCCGCTATCGGCAATGGCCTTCATAATCTCCGGTTTCACCGGGTTGACGATAACAGCCAGCTGACATTCCTGCTCCACGACCCTGCTGACTGCCTCAAGAGTATCATCGGTGTAGTCGAGAAATGCCCCGACCTTATCATGGGTCAGCCCGAGAATCTCCTCCAGTATGACATGGTCGACAATACTCACGTCCAGCCTCTGATAAATCTCCGAGTGAAAGTACGGTATCATCGGTCTGACAATACTGAAATCGCGCAACCTGAGCAATATAAGCCGCTCTTTATCCAAGCCACACAGGACCAGTTTGACCTCGCCTGCGTCTTCAGACAGGAGTCCGTTAATCTGCGACAACACATCGACTCTGTTTAATGGCATTTCTTCGACGGCGAAACACGTTTTTAGACCGGCCATTAAACCGTCAAACGCCGATGGCGACAGGCCTCTGACCAGGCGGTGCGCCGGCAGGATAACGAGTCCGGGGTCGGCAAAATCCACCAGCGTCATCATTACAAAATCGAACGGCTCTTCTTCCACTCCCGACGAAGAACTGGTGCGTCTCTCGCGCTGATAAGCCAGAGCGCTTTCATAACGGTGATGGCCATCAGCGATGTAGAGCGGCTGGTCGGCCAGACAATCGCGCACCTGCCCGATTATTTCAGAGCCCGTAATGGCCCACAAGCGATGATACTCTCCGCTATCGGTATCGGCGCTCAGCAGGGGCTTCGCATCGGTCTGCGCGTCCAGCAATGATGCTATCTGTCTCTCCGGGTCATCATAGAGCGCCATGATAGGGCTCGCATCGGCCTGAAGCGCCCACAACAGGCTTAACCGGTCGCCTTTAGGCCGGGACAGGGTGCCCTCATGCGGGCGGACAATCATCTTGTCCCATTCTTCCAGTTTGACCAGACAGCTGACGCTGCGGCGGCGGTACTTTCTGCCCCGATACGTGAAATGGTGCTCATTAATATAGATGGCTGGTGTCCCTTCAACCTTCAGGACTCCCTGTTCCAGCCATTTCTTCACAGTGGTTGCGGCGCGGGTATACCTGTTATCCGTGTCTTTATCAGACGGCAGCTCCCGTCCGAATTCGACACGCACGAAATTGCTGCCACTGCGTTGATAAAGCTCCTGCTGCATCTGGAGGGTAATGATATCGTAGGGAGGACAGAGGACCTTCGCCAGGTCTTTCACCAGCGATGGATTGTAATGTACACCGCAAAACGGGCGAATATCCGCCAAACTTGGCTCCCTACCTGGTTAAATCCATGATGAGGCTATCATTAACAGTTTAACGCATACTGCGGAAACAGCGCAAGTGGCTGCATGTGATAACTAGCCATTACTGAAATGCAAAAATTCTGTAGTTCGGGTATACTAAATGATATCAGACCCACTTTCCGGAGGGCACCTTGATAGTCAGGAAACTCGTGGTCGGGCCGATTGCCAGCAACTGCTATATCATCGGCTCGGAAGCGACCAAAGAAGGCATGATAATCGACCCTGGAGCGGACGCTAAAGATATTATGCGGGCCGTCGAGAAGCTGGGATTGACGATAAAACTCATCGTTTTAACCCACCGCCACCCCGACCATGTAGGGGCGGCGGCACAGGTCAAGGAAGCCACCGGCGCCGAGTTAGCCGCCCACATTGAATGCGCCAAGTACCTTCCGCAGTCGCCAAGCTATATCTACGAACCACCCTACGAGGGTGCACCCAAACCCGGGCGCATTCTAAAGGAAGGCGACAGCATCGATATCGGGGACCTCCATTTCACCGTGCTCCATACGCCGGGGCATACCCCCTGCGGCATCAGCATCTATGGGGAAGGAGTTGTGTTTACCGGGGACACCCTTTTCAACTACGGAATCGGCCGGTATGATTTGATTGATGGAGATTATGACCAGCTGATGAACAGCATTCGCAGCAAGCTGCTAACCCTGCCCGATGATACCATAGTCCATCCCGGCCACGGCCCGGACTCGACTATCAGCACGGAAAAGCGTGCCAATCCATTCCTGAAATAAGTGTTTTGTCATTGCGAGGAGCGTAGAGACGAAGCAATCTCCATATAGCGATTTTGAGATTGCCACGTCCTTCAGTTGAAGGACTCGCAATGACAGAAAACAGAAAGGGGCATGACTTTCATTAATCATGCCCCTTATACTTTTCAAGCAAGTATTTTATACCGTGATGAACAGAGGGCACATCACCAGCGTGACGGTGGCGAGGAGTTTCACCAGCACGTGCAGCGAAGGCCCGGCGGTATCCTTGAGCGGGTCGCCGACAGTATCGCCGACGACTGCCGCCTGATGTGCGAATGACTTTTTGCCGAGGACTTTGCCGTTTTCATTCTTTAACTGCCCGTCCTCAATCATCTTCTTGGCATTGTCCCAGGCGCCGCCGCCGTTGTTCATGTAGGATGCCATCAAGATTCCGACGATGGTACCGACCATGAGCACCGCCGCCACGACCATGGCGGCATCATAGCCCTGAATGAAGCGAAAGATAACACCAATGACGATTGGCCCCAATACGGGAAGTAGTCCGGGGGCAATCATCTCATGGAGGCCGGCGCGGGTGGTGATATCCACCGCCCTGCTGTAGTCCGGCATATGAGGATGCGCCGGGTCCTTGGGATTGAGAATCTCCGGGTCCTCGCGGAACTGGCGGCGGACTTCCTCGATAATCTTGGAGGCAGTCTTGCCGACAGCCTTGATAGCCCAGGAACTGAAGAGGAAGACAATCATGGCGGCGAGCAGCGCACCCACGAAGACCTCGATGCGGGCAATATTAACGATATTGTAAAGACCTGTTTCGCCAAACTTGATAAAGGAAACCCTGTCCAGATAAGCCTGGAAGAGCAGGAATGCGGCGAGACCGGCGGAAACCATGGCATAGCCCTTGGTCAGAGCCTTGGTAGTATTGCCGACGGCATCCAGACGGTCAGTTATCCGGCGGATTTCGGGTCCGGCACCGGCCATTTCATTGATGCCGTTGGCATTATCGGTGATGGGGCCGAAGGTATCCATGGACAGTACATAAGGGCAGGTCATCAGCATTCCCATCGTGGCTACCGCTGTCCCGAAGGCACCGCCACCGTGGACACTGCTCATATCACCCATCCAGAAAGATAACAGGAGAGCAAGGCCGATAACGAGCGCGGTGGCAAAAGTGGTCGAATAACCTACCGACATTCCCATGATTATATTGGTGGCCGGGCCGGTCTTGGAGGCCTCTGCGATTTCCTGCACCGGACGGTAGCGCGCCTCGGTATAGTACTGGGTAATGAACACGATGGCAATACTGGCGATGATGCCAATCACACCGGCTCCGAAGAGCCACCAGTTATCCAGCATGAAATAAACGGTAACGGCCAGACCGATAACGGAGAAACCGATAGCCACAAAGTAACCTCGGTTGAGGGCGTTCATGGCGTTCTCATTCTCTTTAGCCTTCACGAAGAGCAGACCAATCATACTGGCAAACATGCCGAAACCACGGACACAGAGCGGGAACAATATCCAGGCTATGTTATCCGTGGCGAGATAAGCCGCAATCCCGAGTATCATAGCGCCGATGTTCTCGGCAGCCGTGGACTCGAAAAGGTCGGCGCCACGTCCGGCGCAGTCGCCGACATTATCGCCGACGAGGTCGGCAATTACAGCGGGGTTACGCGGGTCGTCTTCCGGTATTCCGGATTCGATCTTTCCCACAAGGTCGGCACCGACATCAGCCGCCTTGGTATAGATACCACCTCCGAGCTGGGCAAAAAGCGCCACGAAGCTGGCACCGAAGCCGAAGCCGACGATTAAGTGCGGCGCAATCTGCGGGTTGCTGTGACCGCCGTAAGCGAAGAAGATAACGGTGACGCCGATAAGGCTAAGCGCCGTGATAAGGAATCCGGAGACGGCACCGCCACGAAGGGCGACGTTAACAGCCTGCGTAAGACTTTGTTGTGCGGCGGCGGCACAGCGGACATTTGATTTCACCGCAATGTACATACCTATAAAACCGGCCAGCCCGGAGCAGAAAGCACCTACGAGGAAGGCGACCGCTGTACGCCATCCTATATCAAGCGCGCTCAGACCCTCCACTTCGGTGCCGCCCAGCACACCCACCAGAACACCTATAACGGCGGCGATTACCACCGAGTAGATAGTAATGGTGCTGTACTGACGCTTGAGAAACGCCCAGGCGGCCTGAAAGATGATATCGCCGATTTCTTTCATCTTAGGCGTCCCCGTGGGACGCTTGAGCACGTTCCTGGCAAGCAGTATGGCGAAGATAATTGTTATTACCCCGGACGCGGGTACAATCCAAAATATTCCTGGTAGCATTTTCCCCCTTTTCTAATAGAGCAAAACAGCTCGAGTATTGTATTGTCTTTTCTATACTTCCCGGCGAGCCGGCCGTTTTATGGCAAACACGACCCGCCCGGCTCATTTTGAATTATTATAAAAACATTAGAGCAGGGGTATAGTAACTCCTGCTCTACGCCACCAAGTCATCTGCGACCATGGTCACTTAAGAATTATATACGATAATGAGCGCGTTGTCCAGAGCTTAGAAGATAGGCCGTATATATTATCTGTATTCTACGGTTTCGGCGGAGGCCCCATGACATACTGCGGCGTCAGGGCTACATTCATGAATATTACGGGCTTGTTGACTACCTTAAAGTTAAGCGGACAGTGAATCGTGTCTTTGGGTATGTGAAGAATGGTAGGCTCGGTAATAATGTGTTTCTCGCCTTCCTCACCCAA
>DAOUEB010000121.1:0-13214 GCA_034430675.1 Dehalococcoidales bacterium | reverse complement strand
TATAACTCCCCAAACTACATAAAAAGTCCACAGCGAATTTATGAAGTTCATCAATATGAGGCCTAGACCGGCGATAAACATGCCGATAGTAATTAAGAGTCTCGGGCCGAATCTGTCAACAAGCCACCCTGTTAGTGGCGCCTCAAGCCCATAACCAAGCCTTCCAATACTAGCAGCAACAGATGTCACTGCCCGACTAAATCCAAATTCTGAAGCTATAGGTTTGAATAGTGCGGAGAACCCGTGAACCTGAAAGCCAATTCCCCACGCGGATAAAAAACTACCAGCTAGAACAGTCCACCAACCAAAAAATACCTTGGGGAACTTCCCTTTCCTAATCAAGAAGCTCTCTCTCTAGAAAATCTTGGATAAACTACCAATCTACACCCTGTAAGGAGGAGCTACCGGATAGAGTGAATTTCCCCTTCTTTAAGCCAAGACACTTTCCGATGGCTCTCACTTTTATGATACTCCTACAGAGTCTAGCTATCAAATTGATTGTAAGCCAATGGGTTGCTGTAGTAACACTTGCTTGAAAAGTGCAATGTCGGGGCTATTGCTATTGCTCATTGCAGAATAAATTTCGGCAGCTAGGGTAAAACCCAAATCGATAAACAAAGGCAGTGGTGCTGAATCTGCGGATGGTATAGATATTCTGTCCGGTTTTACTTTAGCTTATGAATGCTACAAGACCTGAAGCTGTCAGTAAAACGGGGCTGTCATTGTCTGATTCTCCCTTCAATGTTAAGCAATATTTTGGATACTTATAGGGATATAAGAGCTATATTTGGTTAAGTTTACAAACTGAAATACGCGAGAGTGTTTAAAAACGGTTTGTCATTGCGAGGGCGTAGCCCGAAGCAATCTCTATCATCTGATTAAGTATATCAATGGGATTGCCACGCTTCGCTCGCAATGACAATATTGTACAATCTTGCATCGTACTTTAGTTTGATTTTTAACTCGTAACTGGGTTAGAATATCATGTTAGCCAATTAATTTTCAGCTTTGGAGGTACGGAGTGAACACTACGGATTTTCTCAATATAGCCACGGCCATTTGCCCCGATAAAGCGGCCATAGTTTTTGAAGACAAAAGGTACACGTTCAGCCAGCTTAACGAGCGGGTAAACCGGCTGGCTAACGGACTTCAAAAGTTGGGTGTGAAGAAGGGCGACCGGGTATCCTTCATCCAGGTCAACTGCAACCAGTGCGTGGAGACGTATTTCGCCGTAGCTAAAACGGGCGCTATCTACCTGCCGCTGAACTTCCGCGCCAAGGAAAAGGAATTTACCTATATGCTTAACACCGCCGAGGCTACCACCCTGATAATCGGCGAGCGTTACGTACCCATGATAAAGTCCATACAACCCGAACTCAAGTACCTGAAGAACCTTATTTCTATTGAGACCAAGCATGATGACATGCTGTATTACGAAGACATTCTTGAGTCATCGCCGGCCGACGAGGTAGTGGCCGAAATTGACGATGATGATACCACCATCCTGTTGTTCACCGCCGGCACCACCGGTTTCCCGAAAGGAGTAATGCTGTCTCACAACAGTTTCAGCTCGTACATGCTGGAAAATGTTTCGCCGGCTGACCCGGTCTCTGATGAAAGCAATATCCTTACCGTGCCTCTCTACCATGTCGCCGGGATTCAGGCGATGATGGCGGCCATCTACGGCGGCCGGACGCTGGTGATGGAGCGCCAGTTCGAGCCCGAGGAGTGGATGACCCTGGTCGAGAAGGAGAAAGCCAACCGCGCCATGATGGTGCCCACCATGCTCAAGCAGCTGCTCGACCACCCCGATTTCAAAAAGCACGATTTGAGCAGCCTCCGGGTGATTACCTACGGCGCCGCCCCCATGCCCCTGCCTGTCATCAGGAAGGCGTTAGAGGAATTTCCCGGAGTCAGCTTTATTAATGCCTTCGGCCAGACGGAGACGGCCTCCACCATCACCGCCCTGGGGCCGGAAGACCATGTCCTCACCGGCACGGAGGAAGAAAAAGAGAAGAAGCTCAAGAGGCTGGCTTCCATCGGCAAGCCGATGGCCGATGTCGAGATGAAGGTAATCGACGATGATGGCAACACGCTGGGCCCCAATGAGGTCGGCGAGATTCTCGCCCGGGGTCCGCGGGTCATGAGCGGCTACTGGAAGGACGAGGAAAAGACGGCCAAGACCATCGATAAGGACGGCTGGATTCATACCAGTGACGTCGGCTACGTGGACGAGGACGGCTACTATTTCCTTTCGGGCAGGTCGAGCGACATGATTATCCGGGCGGGTGAAAACATTTCGCCCGAGGAACTTGAGAACGTTATCCGCGAGCATCCCAAGGTAGAGGATGTCGCCGTTATCAGCGTCCCCGACGAGACCTGGGGCGAGGAGCCGCGAGCCGTGGTGATTCCCAAGAAGGGTGAGAAGCCCACCGAAGAGGAAATAATGGAGTACTGCCGGAAGCATCTGGCCAGTTTCAAGAGACCGCGGACGGTAGTCTTTGTGGACGAGCTCCCCCGCAACCCCATGGGCAAGCTCGTCAAGCGTGAAATACGGGAGAAGTACGGGAAACCTTAAAAAAATTGTATGATAATGTCATTCTCGGGCTTGACCCGAGAATCCAGACACCCATACCTCTCCACTGGATTCCAGCGGAAGTTGGAATGACGGTTCGTAAGTGCTGGATTCCCGCCGGAGTTTACCCCGTACGCCGATACGGGGCGGGAATGACTGAAAGGCTTAGAGAGTAACTTTTTCCTTGACTCTTTGCGCCACTTTCGACATCGTCTCCCCGGCTTTCGCCCTGATGAGGACGGCGGCCTGGTGGTCCATGGGGGTCGAACTGAGGTTGACGATAACGAGTTTGGCGCCGGCCTCGACCGCATATATGGGCATGAAGGCCGCCGGGTAGACCACCAGCGTCGAGCCGATGACGATAAAAAGGTCGGCGGCCATAGCGCGGCGGCTGGCCTCTTCCAGCACTTTGACCGGCAGCTGCTCCCCGAACATGACGATATCCGGCTTGAGCATACCCCGGCAGTCCTCGCAGTCCGGAATTTCTTCGCCCCTGTCCAGCCTGGGCTTAATCTCGTCCAGAGGATAACGCCGACCGCACTCCAGACATATTACCCACTGCATATTACCGTGAAGCTCGAACACCCTGTCGTCGGGGACGCCCGCCTTCTGGTGCAGGTTATCGATATTCTGGGTAATGACGCAGTCCAGCTTACCAAGTCGGTAAAGCTCGGCGATGGCATCGTGGGCCGCGTTCGGCATCGCCTTATCGGTCAGCATCCCCTCCTTTAATATGTGCCACTGCTTGCGCCTCGATTCGGGGTTGCTGAGGAATTTATCTATGGTGAAATCATCCGGGTCGAACCTGTCCCAGATGCCGCCCGGACTACGAAAATCGGGAATGCCCGACTCCGTGCTGATGCCGGCGCCGGTAAAGACGACCAGTTTCCGACTCTCCACAATAAGGTCGGCCGCTTTTTCCGCCAGAGCGTCTAAATCCTGACTATCCATTTCAGTCTCTCTCATTCACTGATGAAGCCAGCAGTCGACGGCCCAGCTTATCTTCTAGCTCCAGTCCCTCGGCCAGGGTGAGGTCAAGTCCCCGCGTTACCGCCTGTTTGGCATAGCTTACCGCCAGCGAATTATGCGACTTAATTTTAACGGCGAGTCTTTCGGCTTCCGATAATAAATCGGCGCGGTGTACTACACGATTGACCAGCTTCCGTCGATAGGCTTCCTCCGCCGTGAGCCACCGACCACTCATGAGCATTTCCAGCGCCGCCGCCCCGCCAATCGTCCGGGGCAGGGTCTGGCTGCCGCCGGCGGCCGGTATGATACCCAGTCCCGGCTCCGGCAGGCCGAAGCGGGCGTCCTCCGAGGCCAGCCGGATATCGCAGCAGAGGGACATCTCAATCCCGGAACCGAGCACGTAGCCGTGCAGGGCGGCAATAAACGGCTTATCGATGCTCAGGAAAAGTCCCCAGACGTCCCTTTCGAAGCGCGCCTGCCGCGCGATTATCGGCGACGGCGCGGTGAGGAACTCGGTGAGGTCAGCGCCGGCGCAGAAGGCCTTCTCCCCAGCCCCCTTCAGGATGGCAACCTCAACTTCGGGGTCGTCCCTGATGGCGCCCAGCACCTCATAAAGCTCGTCCCGCATCCTGATGTTGTAGGCGTTCAGCGCCTGGGGACGGTTGAGGGTGACATAACCGATACCGTCCTGCTTTTCGTAGATAATGACTTCGAAAGCACCCATGGTGTGTTATCGCCCCTTATATTTCGGGGGTCTCTTTTCCAGATAGGCTTTAATACCCTCGGTACGGTCGGCGGTGGTATGCAGCAGGAAGTAAAGGTCTGCCTCCAGGCGCAACCCCTGTTCCAGCGTCATGTCCAGTCCTTTATTGACCGCTTCCTTGAGATACCTCAGGGCGATGGGTCCCTTGGCGGCAACGGTCTCCGCCAGCTTCCCGGTTTCTTCCGCCAGCGCCTCAGGAGGTACTACCTGGCTGACCAGTCCTATCACCAGAGCCTCGTCGGCGCTTATGATATCGCCGGTCAGGAGCAGTTCCAGGGCTTTACCCCGCCCGACGATGCGGGGCAGTCGCTGGGTGCCCCCATCCATCGGGATACACCCGCGCGCAACCTGCGGCAGGCCCAGTCGCGCTTTACTTGAGGCCAGGCGGATATCACAGCTGAGGGCTATTTCGAAGCCCTCTCCCAGGGCATCGCCGTTAATCGCCGCGATAACCGGTCGGTCGTACCTCGCTATAACGGCGGCGCCACGGGGGGGCACATCCCCCGACTCTCCCTCACCGAAGTTACAGAAAGCATCGCCGGCCCCGGTAACTGTCACCACGTAAACATCGTCGTCCTGGTTTATCCGGTTGCAGACTTCCTCCAGCTCCTGTGCCATCTGCCGATTTACCGCGTTGCCGGCATCCGGGCGATTCAGGGTTACGCGAGCAATGTGGCTCTTCTTCGAATAAACAATGGTTTTATAAGGCATATTACCTGTCTCCCACCCGGGACGCAGTCCAAGCTAATCTTAAACCGACTTTCATAGCAGCGTCAAGGTTAAAAACCATTAAAACCGCCACTTGATAAATTTAGCACTTGATAGTATAGTTTAACAGATGCCTCCACTAACTATGGAAGATTTGAAATTAGTCGTTAAGCCCGAGGCTGCCCGGCTATTGATTAAAATCAGCCGATTCCTTACCGAAGAAGGTATCCCTTCATACCTTGTCGGCGGTTTCGTGCGCGATATGATGCTGGGACGCGAAACGGCCGATATTGATATCGCCGTGGCTGCCGACGCTCTGTCAGTTGCCCCTGAAGTTGCCGCCGCTCTCAATGGTAAATATATCCCGCTCGACGAAGAAAACGGGGTGGGCAGGGTAGTCCTGCCCGACAACAAATGGCAGATTGATTTTACCACGTTTAAAGGCAGCATCGAGCAGGACCTGGCCCGCCGCGATTTCACCATAGATGCCATGGCCATCGAGCTTGATAAGAGTTTCAAAACCATTCTCAATACCGGGAGGCTTATCGACCCCTTCAACGGCCGGGAAGACCTGCGCCAGAGCCTGGTGAGGGCTGTCAGCGAGACTGTCTTCGAAGCCGATGCCGCCCGCCTGATACGGGCGGCACGCCTCGCCGCAGAACTCGGCTTCGGTATCGACGACTTTACGGAAACACTGATTCACGAGAACAGTCGACTCATCACGGACGTCGCCGGCGAGCGGGTACGGGAAGAGCTGCTGCGACTGCTGACTCTACCCGGCGCCGGACACAGGCTGGCCTATCTGGACAAGCTGGGACTGCTCACCGCCCTGATACCGGAACTGAATCCGTCCCGGGGTGTCGACCAGCCCAAGGTGCATGTCTGGGACGTTTTCGACCATTCCATCCAGACCGTGGCGACCGTTGAGTTCGTTCTCAGGGAGGGAGCCTGGGAATACGCCGCCGAAGAAATCCTGGCCCCGGTACCATGGTCGCCAGAACTGAGCCGGCACTTCGACCGGGAAATAAGCAGCGGCAGCACGGGAAGGTCGCTGCTCAAACTGGCGGCGCTGCTCCATGACATCGCCAAGCCCCAGACTAAAACTACGGATGATGACGGCCGGGCGCGTTTTCTGGGACACCCGCAGGAAGGTGCCGCTACCGCCGCCACCATCATGGAAAGGCTGAGATTCAGCAGCCGGGAAATTAAGCTGGTAGAACTCTTGGTAAAATATCATATGAGGCCGACACAGATGAGCCACGAAGGTATCCCCACCAGCCGGGCCATTTACCGCTACTTTCGAGATACCGGCGAGGCGGGCATCGACCTGCTTTTCCTGTGCCTGGCCGACCATCTGGCCACCCGAGGCCCTTCCCTGGACCTGCGCCAGTGGCAGGAGCACGCGCAGATGACCGAGTACGTGCTGGCCAGACACTTTGAAGAGGAAAGCCTGTCCGCGCCACCCAAACTGATTGACGGTAATGACGTGATGAAAATCTTCGGGCTGAACCCCGGCCCCAGAATTGGGGAGCTACTGGAAACCCTGCGAGAGGCGCAGGCCGCCGGAGAAGTGACCACCAGACAACAGGCCCTTGATTACATTGGGCATTTATTGAATAATCAGACTCAAACACTCCGTAGTGAACCGTCTCAGGGAGAACAATGACCAGAAAAAACGCCATTTCACTATTAGTGATATTGTTAATCTTCGGTTTTACGCTGTGGGCCATACTACCCATAGACGCAGTGAAACTCGGCAGGAAGGGACTGCATCTCGGACTTGACCTTGTCGGCGGTGTGCACCTCGTCTATGAGGCCGACTTTACCGCCAATGCTACCGGAGATGATAAAAACAGGGACATAAACCGGGCAGTAACCACCATCCAGCAGCGTATCGACAAGTACGGTGTCACCGAACCGATAATCCAGAAAATGGGAGATGACCGTATCCTGATACAGCTGCCGGGATTCACCGATATTGATGCCGCCAAGAGCCTGGTCGAGCAGACCGGCTTCCTCGAGTTCAGAGAGGTGGAACTAACCGACGTGGGACAACCGGTTACCCTCGGTGATTACCTGGAACAGACTCAGCTCCAGCTTTTTGATAAGCAGGAGAAAGGCGAGCGAATCTTCGTCGCAACCATGATGGACGAAGAGGGAAACATGCAACACAAGACTGTAGCCTTCCTGGTCAGTGATGATAAAGATATCAGGCTTACAGACCCGGCCGGTAACCCGGTAGATAAAGAAGCATTAAATGAATTCGCCGGTGGTCTATCCTGGATTTCCGCCAGAGGGGATGACGGCACCCCCCTCACCGGTGAGTTTTTAGCCGACGCTGCCCCGACGATAAGTCGAGATATTACCCCCAGTCCCCAGGTATCCATCGAATGGAACAGTGAAGGGGGCACAATTTTCGACGAAATTGCCAAGCGCCTGTATAGTCCTGAAGGAGATTATTCACCGCAGCATCTTCTGGGTATATTCCTGGACAGCACTCTCCTTTCGTCTCCTAAAATCAATGAGCCAGCCTACCACGGCAGTGGCGTTATCACCGGCAGGTTCACGCGCGTAGAAGTAGAAGAACTGGCTAACCTGCTTAAATCGGGTGCTCTGCCCATGCCGTTAAAGCAGCCGCCACTTTACCAGGAGAAAATCTCGGCCACGCTGGGAGCTGATTTTATTCAGATGAGCTGGATGGCCGGGCTTATCGGAATCATACTCGTCATGCTGTTCATGATTGCCTATTACCGCTTACCGGGGTTTTTAGCCAGTCTGGCCCTTATCTTCTATGGAACTTTAGTGCTGGCGCTCTTCAAACTGATACCGGTGACTCTTAGCCTCGCCGGTCTGGGAGGCTTCATCCTGTCTATCGGCATGGCCGTTGACGCCAATGTCCTCATCTTCGAGAGGATGAAGGAAGAAATCAGAATGGGGCGGACGCTGGGCGCCGCCGTCGAGGCCGGCTTTAACCGTGCCTGGTCAGCCATCAGGGACAGTAATATAACCACGATAATCGTATGTATTATTCTTTTCTGGCTCGGCAGCAGCATCGTTGCCAGTGCCCCGGTCATGGGCTTCGCCCTGACGCTGCTCATCGGTGTGATAGTAAGTATGTTCACCGCTATCGTCGTTACCCGGACGCTGCTTCGACTTTTCATTCATAGTCCTCTGTCCAAGAAGACAGCATTATTCAGCGTAGACAGGGGTAAGAAATAATGTTTGATGTAATCGGTAAAAGGTTCTGGTATTTTCTTATCTCCGGGATAGTAATTCTCGTCGGTATTATTTCGCTGCTGAGCGCCGGCCTGCCCTCGGGTATTGAATTCAGCAGCGGCTCCATGCTGACGGTAAAATTCGAAGAGCCGGTAGAGTATGACCTGTTCAAAGAGGAGCTGGTCAGTCTGGGCTACACTGATGCTATTATACAAAGCGCCGGTGAAGGGCAGTTCTTAATCCGCACCCATGAGTTGAGCGATAGTGAAAAGGCGCAGTTAGAGAACTCTCTATCCGACCGCTTCGGGCAGGTAACGGAGGCGCAGTTTTCCTCGGTGTCACCCCAGGTTGCTTCGGAAACGGTGAATAATGCCGTCATCGCCGTAGCCATAGCGGCTGTCGGCATACTGCTCTACGTTACCTGGGCCTTCCGCCGCATGCCCAGGCCTTTCCACTACGGCACATGTGCCATAGCAGCCCTGGTGCACGATGCCCTGATTGCCATGGGAGTCTTCTCCATTCTCGGCGCCCTGATGGGCTGGGAGATTAACCTCATGTTTATCACCGGTCTCCTGGCTGTTATCGGCTATAGTGTCAATAACACCGTGGTTGTCTTCGACAGAATCCGGGAGAACCTGACCAAGGGAATCGGCAGCACCTTTGAAGCCGTGGTGAATAACAGTCTGGTAGAGACCCTGAGCCGTTCCGTGAATACCAGCCTGACCACGTTAGTAGTCGTCCTGGCGCTGCTCCTCTTTGTCGGAGCATCTATCCAGAATTTCGTCGTCGTTCTTATCATCGGCATAATCGCCGGCACCTTCAGCTCTGTCTGCGTGGCACCGTCACTACTGGTGGTGTGGGACAAGGGCGAATGGGGCAGATTTATTCCATGGCGCAAGCCCTCCAAACCAAAGGCCTGATAGCAGGAAAAAGCAATGTTTTCCGGTAGTAGCGGCGCAGCCAAACTCTCCATAATCATCGTCGTTGGCCTGATAGTGCTCAAGGTTGTCGTGGGCGTTATCACCGGCAGCCTGAGTGTCCTGGCGCAGGCGGTCGACAGTTTCCTCGACCTGTTTGCCGTCAGCGTTACCTTCCTGGCCATCCGGATTGCCGCCAGGCCGGCTGACGAGGAACACCCCTTCGGCCACGGTAAGGCGGAGAACATTGCCGCCATCATACAGGCAATATTGATATTCATCGCCGGGGGTTCCATCATCTACTCGGCAGTGCGCCGCATTCAGACCCACGCCGCTCTGGAAATGACCGAGGCCGGCATCGGGGTGATGGCCGTCTCCATCATCGCCAGTATTTTCCTCTCCCGCTACTTGCTCAGGGTAGCTAAAAAAGAAGACTCGATGGCGCTGGAGGCTAACGCGCACAACATCGCCGCCGATGTCTATTCCGCCGCCGCGGTCTTCGTCGGGCTTATCGTGGTACGTTTAACCGGCCTTGTCATCATCGACGCTATCCTGGCCGGACTGGTCGCCCTGTATATTCTCAAAGTGGCTGTTGACGTTCTGAGAAACTCTCTCGGCGGGCTGGTGGACGTGAAGCTGCCGGATGACGAGGAAAACAGCGTCAGGGCGGCCATTACGGAACATTTCGGCAGGGAGGTGGTCAGCTTTCACAAGCTGCGCACCCGCAAAGCCGGCAGCCATCGTTACATCGACCTGCACCTGGTCATGCCCAAGCACGTCAGCATCGAAGAAGCTCACAATATGTGTGACCACCTGGAAAAAGATATCAAGGAAAAGCTTGTCCATACCGATGTGACAATACACGTAGAACCCTGCGATGAAAACTGTGACTCTTGCGACCTTACGTGTGACGAACGGAAGGGGTAGAAATTTTTATCCCCCCGCCTGTACGTAGTTAATAATCCCCTTGACGATGAACTGCCCGCCGAAGTAGAGCAGCGCCAGACTCAGGACGACAAAAATCCACTCCTGTACCCTCTGACTCCAGAATGAGTGTGTCTTGTAGACCGTAAAGGAGACCAGAGACAGCCAGACCAGGTCGCACAGCCAGTGCACCACGATGAAGAGAATCAGGCCCGAGGTACCGACAGCACTAAGGAAGGTCATCAGGAGCAGACTGCCCACCGTCACCCACCACACCAGGAAGAACGGGTTTAGCCCGCTCATGAGAATACCGGCGACGAAGGCATTATAGGTCGTGTCCTTACCTTCTCTGGCCAGTTCCCGGCGGGCACGGAAAAGTCCGACGCTCATCCAGGCAATCATGCCGCCGCCGAGCACGCTGAGCGCCAGCTGCACGATATCGTTCTGGAAGAAGTGCGCCAGTCCGAAGTAGATGAGGAGTATCAGGGGAACCTCGATGACGGCATGGCCCAGGGATACCCATACGCCGGCCCACGGTGATTTCAGGCTCTTGGCCAGGGTCACGGTAAACATGGGCCCCGGCATCATCACACCCGATAGTGAAGTTACGACAACAGTTCCTAACGCCGCCAGCATTAAAGCTCCCTCTAAATAGAAAATGGTTCTTTCCATTATAGCAAATACGAACGATTTTTATCTTGTTAATTTTTAAACCCCCTCAAACTCCCCATGCGTATTAAGCGGGGCGTCTAAGAGCGGCGTCAGCCCCCCTTTTATATATCGCTCCCGCTTGAGTTCACACTTTTATTGCACTATACTTAGGCGAAAAGGGGGCAGGATAGTTGTCACTGGACCTGACCAAGGTAGCGGCGCAGGTCGGCGCCATGATTTCCGGACTTAAAGACACCCGCGCGGAACGCGAAAAACGACTCCGGTTCGCCCTGAAAACGCTAGGCAACCCGGCTATCAACCTCGACGCCTTGAAGAAGAAATGCGCCGCCAGTAAAACGACCTGGCTGGTGGCCGAACTGGTCGATGGACTCGCCCGGCGCTACCCGGAGCCCCCCACCCCCGCCGACTTCACCGTCATGGCCAGCGACGGCTCCCATATCGACGTCGACCGTCACCGCTCGACGCGCTGCTACCTGATAAATATCGGCTCGGTGGCTATCACCTACGGCAGCCAGCCGGATGCCGCCCTTTCGAGCTCTCCACGCCTCTACTCCGACGATAAAGACCTGGCCATTACGCCGCCGGGGGGCGGACGCGAGCAGCCGGTGGAGGGAACCATCCTGGGCATTAAACGCAGCATCGAGGAATGCCGCCACCTGGCCGACCTGGCTGCCGGACAGCCCGCCGGTAGCACCAGCCTGGCCTTGCTCGACGGCACGCTCATCCTCTGGGGACTGGAAGCGTACCCGGAGTTCGTCACCGATGTTCTGCTGGTCAACAGCCTGCTGAAATACCTCGATGCCATGAGAAAGCTCAACGAGGAAAGAAAGGTGGCCCTCGCCAGCTACATCAGCTTTCCTCGCAGCACGGACGTCGTCAACGTGCTGAGGGTAGCCATCTGCCCACATGATATTCCCGACTGCGACCGCGATTGCCCGCCGGGTAAGGAGAGGGACTGCGAGGCGGTGGCCGGCGTGCGCGACCGCGACCTCTTTATTAATCTGCTGGAAAGAGGGGAAAGGTCGGAGCTGTTTATCAGTCCGTCCAAGATAGTCAAAGAGCACTACGGAGAACACCGCGTCTATTTCTTTTACCTGAGAGTCGACGACGAGATAGCCAGAGTCGAGATTCCGCAGTGGGTGGCGGAAAGCGAGCCTTTACTAAATCTCACCCACAGCCTGGTGCTGGACCAGTGCCGCCGCGGGCACGGCTATCCGGTGGTGCTTTCCGAAGCCCATGAGCAGGCGGTGGTTACCGGGGCGGACAGGGAAAATTTCTGGGAGCTGGTGGAATCGTCACTGGTCGAAGAGCACATTGCGAGCACAGGCTCTGCGAAAAGCATGAGTAAAAGGACGCGGTGGGTGTAACGATATCAAAGAGAGGACTTTGATGACCGAGCTTACGAGTGAGTTAGTTAAGAATATGGTGAAAGACTTCGGCGCGGATTTAATCGGTATAGCATCCGTCGACCGATTCGAAGGGGCACCGCCGGGACACGGACCGCTCGACCTGATGCCGCAGGCGAAGTCGGTAGTCGTGGCCGGCGTCAGGATTCCCGACCCCGTCGTGGACTATGACGAGTACCACCTCAAGATGACCGAGATGTCGCCGGAGATGAGCATCCACGCGAATATCGAAAATTTTTACATGCTGATGGGGCATTATACGCTGGACATGATGCTCAACATCATCGCCACCAGGCTGGCTAATTACCTTGAAATAAACCACGGCCTGCGCACGCTGCCCACCCCCAACACCCAGCACACCGGCCTGGGACACCCGGTCATGGCGGCGCTGCTGGGCTTTTTCTCGCAGCGCCACGCGGCGGTCCGCGCCGGACTGGGCGAGTTCGGCTTCAGCGGACTGGTCATTACGCCGCAGTTCGGCCCGCGCGTACGCTACGTCTCCATCATAACCGAGGCCGAGCTTGAACCCGACCCGCTCCTGACGGAGAAGGTATGCATGAGGGGTAAATGCGGCGGCGAGGCCGGCCCCAGGTGCCAGCAGAAATGCGCCAACGGAGCTTTAAAGCTGCGTCCGGACGTCGACCTGGAAGCCATATTCATCGACAGCCCGGTCAGCTTCGAACGGTTTAAATGTATAAATATGTCAACCACCGAGGGCATTTTCGGCTGCACCTTCATCGGCACCTGCCTGCGCGACTGCCCGGTGGGCCAGCAGGTGACAAAGGGGAGATAGTAACAGTCATATTGTCATTCCAGCGAAAGCTGGAATCCAGAGGTGGGGAAAAGGGGAGGTGATAGTAATTGAGGATGAAGTGGGTGTAACATGATTTTACGACCTTACCCCCCCTTAAGATATATTAAGGAAAAGGAGGATAAATCATGGTTAGGCAGAAAATGGATAAAGAGGTCAGGAAAGTACTATTAGGTGCACGAAAGAAAATCGATGCACTTGCTAAAGCAGATGGGAATGAAACTGAAACACGTAAAAATGTAAACTTTATCTT
>DAOUEB010000120.1:0-4374 GCA_034430675.1 Dehalococcoidales bacterium | reverse complement strand
AGGCCGGGGGGTCGGCGCAGCACCGAGGCCATCGTGGGTGACGAGACGGGTAATATCCGGGTGGTCTGGTTCAACCAGCCGTACCTGGCGAAGAAGCTGACCACCAATGCCCGGATAATGCTCAGCGGCCGCGTCAGCCTGTACCGGGGGCGCCACGTCTTTCAATCGCCGGAGTGGGAAATTATGGAAGGCCAGGACCTGGTGCATACCGCCCGGCTGGTGCCGGTCTACCCGCTGACTCAGGGGTTGCGGCCGCGGCAGGTCAGGAAGCTGATGAAGGAGTTTATCGACCGGTGGGTGGGGCAGGTAACCGACTTTCTGCCTACGGAGTTGCGAAAACGCCTTGGACTTCTAGAGTTGCCCGTGGCCATCAGCCAGGCCCACTACCCGGAGGACGAGGCGACCAAAGATAAAGCCCGGGTGCGGCTGGCCTTCGACGAGTTTTTCCTGTTACAGCTCGGCGTAATGAGCAAGAAGCGCGACTGGCAGGAGAGCCGGCCGGGCAGTCCTTTGGAAATAAAACTACCGATGATAGAGAAATTTTTAAAATCGCTGCCTTTTACTCTGACCGCCGCCCAGGGTAAGGTCCTCAAAGAGATACTGGCGGACCTGGGGCAATCGAAGCCGATGAGCCGGTTGTTGCAGGGGGAAGTGGGCAGCGGCAAGACGGTTGTGGCCACGGCGGCCCTGCTGGTGGCGGCGGCCAACGGCTACCAGGGGGCTTTCATGGCGCCTACCGAGATTCTGGCCGAGCAGCATTTCGCTACGATTTGCCAGCTGCTATCCAGACTGGGCCAGGAGGAGGGGGAGGGGTATTTAAAGAGCTATTCGGGCTTTCTGGAGCGTCCCCTGAAGGTGGCGCTGCTCATCGGCGATATCAAGCAGGCCGGGAAGAAGCAGATTCAGAAGCAGGTTCTCGAAGGGGATATCGACATATTAATCGGCACTCACGCCCTCGTCCAGAAGGGGGTGGAGTTCAGTAAGTTAGGGCTGGCGGTAGTGGACGAGCAGCACCGTTTCGGCGTGGAGCAGCGCTCGGCGCTGCGGGAGAAGGGGTTCAATCCGCACATGCTGGTCATGACGGCGACGCCCATTCCCCGGACGCTGGCGCTGACGCTCTACGGCGACCTCGACCTCTCGGTGATAGACGAGCTGCCGCCGGGACGGCAGACGGTGAAGACGAAATGGCTCAGGCCCAACCAGCGGGAGAGCGCCTACGCCTTCGTGCGCAAGCAGGTAAACAAAGGACGCCAGGCCTTCATACTCTGTCCCCTGATAGAGGAATCGGAGGCAATTGACGCCCAGGCGGCGGAGGTCGAGTACGAGCGTCTTTCTCAGGAGGTCTTCCCGGATTTAAAAACGGGCCTGCTGCACGGGAGACTTTCCTCCGCCGATAAGGACGCGGTCATGGAGAGCTTTCGCGGCGGCGAGCTGGATATTCTCGTTTCCACGCCGGTGATAGAGGTCGGCATTGACATACCCAATGCTGCGGTTATGCTGATAGAGAGCGCCGAACGTTTCGGCCTGTCCCAGCTGCACCAGTTTCGGGGTCGGGTAGGGCGCGGCAGCGAGCAGAGCTACTGCATGCTGCTGGCGGAAAATCCGTCCGAGGTCGGCCGGGAGCGACTTGACATAATAGAGAATACGCAGGACGGGTTCGAGCTAGCCGAGGCAGACCTTAAGATGAGAGGGCCGGGCGAGTTTTTCGGCACGAGGCAGAGCGGAATGCCCGACCTGCGCATGGCCAAGATTTCCGACGTGGCCCTGCTGGAACTGGCGCGGACCGAGGCGATAGAGTTCTTCAAGGTAGACCCCGGCCTGGATAAGACGGAGAACAGACTTTTAGCGCAGGAGATGACGCGTGTCTGGGCCGGGGCCGCCGAGTGGAGCTAGAGGAAGGAGAAAGTTTCTATGAATACAAATATCTACTCAATACGAATACCGAAGTCGCTTTGGCAAGAGATGCTAAGAAAAGCAGAAGAGTATGCTAGGGAAAACCCTAGCATGTGGTTACCTCTTGTCTTTGCTCTTTACACTAGGGAAGACAACCACTACGAAGTTATTAACTATAGGGTAGCCCCTGTTCAAGAAAAAGGCAGTGATGACTATACATGCCCAGGCATGCGGAAACGAGGCTTCTACCCCGGAAGCGGCGAAGGGAAATGGTTTTCTGGCACTCTAATAATTGGTGACGGGACTGAATTGGATGATGGGGATAAATTCTGGATGCAGAGATAAGATGGATTTTCGCATTAAAATGCATAAAGACCGCAAAGGGAAATGGACTTACAAGGCTTACTGCATAGATTATCCAACTGTCTCGCTTGACTTAAGTTAGGAATCGCAAGGGGGTTGGACCATTTGTCATACGCAAAGTTTATCGTTAATCCGATGGTCGCCGAGTGGAGCTAGACAATATATATGAATTCTTTATCTTAAATTAATGTTTTCTTAATGTTACACCATTACATATTATGGTATACTCTTGGCAAATACTTGGAAGATACCTGTAACTCAAGAGCGCAGGATTATATTGAGTTCAACATACGCTAAGGTTATCGTGAATCCGACAGCCGGCGCCGGCAGGACAGCCCGGCTATGGCCGCAGATAATGGGCCTGTTCAAGGGGCAGGGCCTGCGTTTCGAGCATGATATCACCGAGGCCCCCGGACATGCCATCGAGCTGGCCAGGGCCGCGGCGACTAACGGCTACGATATGATAGTGTCCGTCGGCGGCGACGGCACCATTAACGAGATTGTCAACGGACTGTATGCCGCCGGGAATATCAAGGATGTCCTGCTGGGTATCGTCAGTACGGGGACCGGCAGCGATTATATCCGTACCATAGGTGTCCCGCGTCGTTATGAAGAGGCCTGTCGGTGTTTTCTGCAGCCGAAAAAGCTCAGCGTCGACCTCGGCGTCATCGAATATGCCAGTGACGGTCAAAGGGCGGAGCGACTCTTCGTCAACTTCGCCGGCATGGGCTTCGATGCCGAAATAGTACAGCGCACCACGCAGCAGTTTAAAGCGCTGGGCAGCCTGCCTGCTTACCTGGCGGGGTTACTCGTCACTCTTATTTCCTACAGGAACCGGGATATATCACTTGTGGTGGATGGCGAAGCGGTAGATATGCGGGTCTGCACGGTGGTTATGAACAACGGCAGGTACGGCGGAGGGGGTATGTTAGCCGCGCCCGATGCCAGCATTAACGACGGCTACTTCGATGTAATGATAGTCGGCGACGTGAGTAAACCCGACCTTCTCTGGTCGCTGCCGCGCATATATAAAGGCACTCACCTGACTCATCCCAAAGTGACCATGAAAAAGGCGAAGGAAATAGAGATACGGTCGGCACAGCCGATGCAGCTACAGGCTGACGGCGAACTGCTGGGGCACGTGCCGGCGCGTTTCCGTATCCTGCCGTCGGTACTGAAGGTCGTTATCTAGATGATGGAGTGTAGAAAAATTTATCAGGGTTAATATGTTGTCATGAAAATATTTTCGCAAGCTGGCAGAAATAAGATGAAATACCTTCTGGTCACACTGGTAGCGTTCGTCATCCTGGACGGTCTGCTGACGGAGCTACTCCTCGACGGGGGGATGGCGCGGGAAGGCAATCCATTCTTACAGCCCCTGGTGGGAGATATCGGCTTCATGATTTTGAAGGTGGTCGGCGCTCTGCTGTGTGCTTTTATCCTGTGGGATATTTATAAACGATTCCCCAGAGTGGCGGTAATCGCCACCTGGATTGCGGTGGCGGGTTACGGCATAATCGTAGTCTGGAACTCTAGCCTGTTCCTTCTAAACTGATGTCGGCCGCTTTCAGGCTTTTCGGGCGGGTCCAGTTCGGTGTTACCCCGGGCATAGCATCCACAAACTCGATTTCCCTGGGCAGCTTATAGTCGGCCATGCGTCCCTGGCAGTACTGACGTATTTCCTGCTCGGTGAATGTTACTCCTGGCTTCAAGCGTACCAGCGCCTTGACTGTCTCACCGCGTACGATATCCGCGACGCCGATGACCCTGACCTCAGCTATCCTGGGGTGAGCCGCCAGGACCTCTTCGATATCCTCGGGGAAGATGTTCTGGCCCTTGAGGATAAGCATTCTTCTCTTGCGGGCGGTGATGAAAAGGAAGCCGTCTTCGTCCATCCGGCCGATATCGCCGGTATGCAGCCAGCCTTTTCTTATGACTTTAGCGGTAGCCTCGGGCTTGTTGTAAAACCCGGTCATCACCGGACCACGGGCGACTATCTCCCCTTCCTGTCCGGGGGGCAGCTCGTTGTCATTATCATCGAATATTTTTATCTCCCAGCAGGGCATCGGCTTGCCTGATGAGCCGATTTTACCGGAGCCGTCGATGGGCGATACGGTA
>DAOUEB010000119.1:0-10329 GCA_034430675.1 Dehalococcoidales bacterium | reverse complement strand
GTTTGACTTATCATAGCGTAAAGTGCTATACAGAAATGGCATCATCCAAAATTATTTTCGACTCAATACAAATACTTGCCCGGAGGATGTTTTATGAAAATCACCAGGATAGAATGCATACCCGTCTCAATGCGCTTTGCCAAGCCGATGAAGATGGGAGGAGGTACTGCCGATTGCGCCGATGCCGTCGTCGTTAAGATACACACCGATGAGGGGATTACCGGAGTAAGTGAGACCGGTGATACTTCCCCGTGGTACATGGGCGAGAGCCAGGACTCCATCATGCACAATATCAACAACGTTTTCGGGCCTCAAATCCTCCTCGGCGAGGACCCCTTCAACATCGAGAGAATCGTGGCGCGGATGGACAAAGCGGCCAGGGTCAACAATCAGTCGAAGGCGGTTATCGACTATGCCCTGCACGATATCATGGGCAAGGCACTGGGGGTCCCCGTCTACAAACTCCTCGGCGGTCTCTCCAACGAGAAGATAGCGCTGGCCTTCGTGATGTCTTCGGGCACGGCCGACGAGGTGGGAGCGGAAGGAAAGAGCCTGGTAAAGGCCGGTTTCAAAGGCCTGAAACTTAAAGTCGGCGCCAGGACACCCGACGAGGACATAGAGATGGTCGGCGCCCTGAGAGAAGCGGTAGGCAGCAACATAAAAATAATGATTGACACCAACGGCGGCTGGCTCTATCACCAGGCGCTTTACGTCCTGAAGAAAGTGGCCAGGTATGATATATACGTCGCCGAACAACCCGTGCCCTGGTGGGATATCGACGGGCTGGCGCGCCTCCGCCGGAAGGTAGATGTGCCGATATTTGCCGACGAATCGGCGGCTGAGCTTAACGACCTGCTCAAACTTTTACAGCGGGACGCGGTGGACGGCTTTTTCCTCAAGGTACCCAAGGCCGGCGGCATACTGAAGTCCCGGAAATGGGTAGCCATCGCGCAGTCGGCCAACCTTCCGGTAATGTGCGGCTGTATGATTAACTCCGGCCTCGGCGCCGCAGTCGAGGCGCACTTCCTCGCCGCCAACGAATGGACGGGTAAAATCGCACAGGAAGCCATCGGCCCGCTGAATCTCTATAACATCCCCGATACGGTCAGCACCCCGCTGGAGAACGACCTCGCGGTAAACGTTCCCAGATACGAGAATGGCTTTCTCTACCCGCCCGACGGGCCCGGATTCGGCGTGGAGCTGAACGAGGCCGCCGTCAAGAAACTGGCCACTCCCGGCAAGAGCCCGACGGTAATAGGGAAATAAAAAGCCCCGGGCACCACCCGGCAAGCCCGACTCAGGTTTGACACGACCATACCCGGTAGTATAATGTGTGGGTGCTAAAAAGGAACTTAAGTTCCAGATTGCGAAATGATATGATGGAATTTGACCCGAAACCACCTGCGGTGCAATCCATTTCCCGCGCCGGTAATATTCTTCAATGCCTCGGTAACGGTGTCAGCACGATTACCGAAATCGCCCGGCACTGTAATTTAAGCAAGTCCACGGTGCACAGATTGCTCAAGGCACTCGAAGAATCGCTCATCGTATCCCAGAACCCTACCAACCATCGCTACTACCTGGGGCCCCTGATTACCCAACTCGCTTCAAAACCGCAGAACACTCATGAGTACCTGATTACCAGTTCTATCGATGAGATGAGGCGTCTATCGGACATCTCCGAGGAGACGATAACCATAAGCATCATGACCGGCATTCAATACGTCCACCTGCACGAAATCCAGAGCCGGCATGACCTCAGGGTAACCGAAGAAGGAAGAAAGACCAGACCGCTGTTCGTGGGGGCCACAACCAAAGTGCTGCTTTCACAGTTTGACGACAACGAGCTAAAAATAGCCATTAAAAACATAAATATTACGCCGGCTACCACCAAAACGGTGACCAATAAGAACGTCCTGATGGCTCAACTGAAGGAAATCAGGAAGAGAGGTTATGCCGTCAGCTACGGAGAAACGATTGTCGGCGCCCTGTGCACATCCGCCCCCATCAGGAATTACGGTCTGCCGGCTGCTTTGAGCATCGTGGGGCCGGAGAGCCGTCTCAAACCCAGAGTAAACGGACTGGTTAAAGAGTTACAGGCAAGCGCCGACCTTATCTCTAAAAAAATCGCGGGGATTTTCGGGACGAAGGAGGTCCGGCTGAGCCAGTCAGCCGGAGGCCTCTTATGAGCGACGTCACGCCAATCGAAAAACTGGCCGCCAACGTCCTGGATACCAGCTTTGAAAATTTCGACCCGGCAACGCTGGAGAGCACGAAGTATCGCATCATCGATACGGTAGGCTGCCTGATAGGCGGCTCCAGCGATACGGGCAATCCCGAGCTCGCCGGGCTCTTACGAGATGAGGGCGGCAAGGAAGAGGCCACCATCCTGGTTCACGGCGGTAAAGTGCCCGTCGGGAACGCCGCCATGGTCAACAGCGTCATGGCCCGCTCTTTCGATTTCGAGCCGGTAAGTCCCCTGGTGGACGGCGTCAATACGCCGGGGCATATCAGCGGCACTACGGTGCCGACGGCCATCAGCATGAGCGAGGCCGTGAATGCCAGCGGCCGGGAGCTGATTACCGCGTTGCTCGTCGGGGACGATATCGCGGCGCGTATACTGGCCGCCTCCGGCTTCGGCTTTACCCTGGGCTGGGACGGCACCGGCACGGTGAACGCCTTCGGGGCGGCGGCCATCGCCGGACGGCTCCTGGGCCTGAACAAACTCCAGATGAGAAACGCCTTCGGCATCGTTCTCAACCAGATTGGCAGCACCTTCCAGATAATCTGGGACGGCACGACCGCTTTTAAACTGCCTCAGGGGCTATCGGCCCGGGCGGGCGTTTTCTCCGCGCAGCTGGCCAGAGCCGGCTGGACGGGCCCGGAGGACGCATTGTTCAGCAAGTTCGGCTACTATAAGATGTTCACCGAGGGCTGCCAGAAACCGGAGGACCTGAGCCGGGACCTAGGCAGGGTATTTTATGCCGACGGCACCATTAAGCCCTACCCCTGCTGTCGCATCCCCCATGCCGCCATCGACTGCACCCTGGCGATACTGGGTAAACATGACATCAAGACAGACGATATACCGGAAGTTAATCTCGACCTCGCCCAGGGCGGCATCGACCACATCTGCGGCAGTCCGTTCAAAATCGGGGCCTTCCCGCACGGCAACGCCGCCTTCAACTACCAGTACGTGGTAGCGACGGCGTTTCTTTACGGGAGCGTTAAGCCGGAGCACTTCACCGAGGAGGCAATACGCAATCCCCGGATAGCCGACTTCATCGGAAAGATAAAGCTCACGGCCAGTGCGTACGTTAAATTCGAAGCTGCCAGACTGACCGTAACCCTTAAAGACGGACGGCAGTTCACCGAGTCCTGCGAGGCGGTTAAAGGCGACCCCCAGCGTAACCCGATGTCAAAGGACGAGATAATCGATAAGTTCTGGACCAATATCGAGTTTTCCGGGAAGCTATCAAAGCAAAAGGCGACAGAACTGCTCGGAACGCTGGAGAAGCTGGAAGAACTGGACAGCGCCAGAAAGCTGATTCCGCTGCTGGTCGACTGAAGACCTGATGATGCCTGTCCAAGAATCCCCGGGTTTATGCCATCTTCGGCATGTCGGGATAAGACTGGGCTCTCTGCACCAGCTCTATCAGAACGTTTTCCGCGGCATCGGGGTGAATAAAGGCTATCTTGGCCGAGGGTAGAGACATCGGTTCTTCGTTCAGCAGCTTCCTGCCCTGAGCTTTCAAGGTCTTCAGGTCATTATTAATGTTATTGGTGGCGAATGACACGTGGTGCAGTCCCCCACCCCGCTCCTTCAGGAATTTCGCGAAGCTCCCCGCGTCGGTCAACGGCTGGAGAAACTCCAGCGTGATATCGGCTACCCTTACCAGGACGGCTTTAAACTCCCCGGCCGGGCCGTCAATAGTCTCCACGACCTCGAAGCCGAACATCTCGGAGTAAATTTTCAGGGCTTCATCGGCATCCCTGACGACGATGGCGATATGGTCGATTTTGTTTACCATGAGTTTCCCTCCTTTATTTTTATGGTAACCCACCCCCTTTGTCCCCCTCCCTTCGATTAAGGGAGGGGGAATTGACAAAAGAGGGGCTTCGCCCCTCTTAAGCACCCCTTATTGTTAAACACTCAGAACGGGAAAATAGGCGGCAATTCGCGGACTTTATCTTTGGTAAGCGTTGTCGGCATGGCCTCGGCCAGCTCTTCGGGCGTCCACCGGCCGTCTTTCCGGAGCACCTGCTCCACCGTCGGCGGGTCGGTATAAATGCCGATATGCCCGTGCCAGACCTCGAAAACGCAGCCGTTGACATTATCGGCTTTTTCGCTGGCGAGATAGACAACCAGACTGGCAACATCTTCCGGTCGATTGAGTTCCAGCATCTGCTTCACCCGCTTTTCGGCAAGCTCTTCTCCCCACATCTTGGTCCAGGCGTCTTTAAGTCCCTTGTCCCTGACCAGTTCCTCGAATCCCCTCGTCCCGGCCACCGGCCTGATGGCATTACAGGTCACGCCGTACCGTCCCATGTCCCGCGCCACCGTGCGCGTCAGGCCGACGATGCCCTCCTTGGCGGCGGAGTAGCTCGCCTGGCCCATGTTCCCCAGTCCCGCGTGGGAAGACGTGTTGACAATCCTGCCGTAGCCCTGTTTCCTCATGACCCTGCAGGCGGCGCGGGTGCAGTAGAATGTGCCGTAGAGGTTAGTCTGTATGACCGCGTCCCATTCCTCGTCGGTAATGTTATATACCATACGGTCGATGGTGAAACCGGCGTTATTCACCAGAACGTCGATGCGCCCGAAGCTGTCCACCGCCCTTTTAACGATGCTTTCCGCCCCTTCCACGGTGGCCACGCTGGCATAGCTGGAAACCGCCTCACCGCCGGCGTTTTTTATCTCGGCGACGACCTCATCGGCCGGGGCGCTGGAGGTACCGCTGCCGTCGATAGCTGCGCCGAGGTCATTGACCACCACAGCCGCTCCCTGCGCCGCCAGTCCGATGGCTTCGGCGCGTCCCAATCCTTTACCGGCGCCCGTGACCACGGCGACTCTTCCCTTTAACAGCTCGCCCATCAGTGCCTCCTTCGGTCTCAGCTTATGACCCCCTTGTCCTTGAAAGCGATTACTTCGTCCCAGCTATAGCCCAGGGTTTCCGTGAGCACTTCCTCCGTATGCTGACCGAACTCCGGGGCGGTATTGCGTATCGTGGGTGGGGTCTTGCTGAACTGCCACGGCGGCATAATAACCTTGAGTTTTTTACCCGCCGGGTGGTCGATTTCCCGGAAATAGCCGTCCGCCCAGGGGGTGGGGTCGGCGGCGACATCGGCCGGCGTCTTGACCAGCGTCCAGATAATTTCATGCTCGCCGAGTCGCTCCGCCCATTCGTCCCTGGTCCTGGACTTGAAGACCCTGTCCAGTATCGGTATTAATTCTTCGTGGTTCTCCATCCGCAACTCGTGCGTGCAGAATCTGGGGTCGTTCTCCAGCTCGTAGATATCGAGCGCCTTACAGACTGCCGACCAGTACCGGTCGCCCTGGATGCAGGCCAGCTGCAGCCAGTTGCCGTCGGCGCACTCGTAGCTGTTGAAGATGGGATTGCTCTGGCAGGTGCGGGAAACTCTGGGATATTCCAGGCCGGTAGCCAGGACGGACGACAGCACGATACCCATCGACCATATCCCCCCGCCGATGAGGGACACGCAGACCTCCTGGCCCTCGCCGGTGCGCTCCCGGTGGAAAAGGGCCATCAGGATAGCGCAGGCCGCGTACATACCGGTGGTGTTATCGCCAAAGCCCGGCAACTGGAAGGGTAAAGGCGTGCCCGGTTCGCCCAGCGCCGCCATGACGCCGCTCCGCGCCCAGTAGCCGACGAAGTCGTAAGCTCCGACGTCCTTCTCCGGGCCGTGCAGTCCGTAGCCGCTGAGGTGGGCATAAATGATGCGGGGGTTGATTTTGGAGATTGTCTCGTATTCGAGTCCCAGGTTCTTCAGGGCGTGAGGCCGGAAGTTACACACGAAAACGTCTGATTTTTCTACCAGTTTATAGAGAATCTGCTGGCCTTCTTTCTGCTTCAGGTCCAGCGTGATGCCCTTTTTATTGAAATTATAAAACTCGAACACGTAATTAATATCGTAAATCGGCACGTTACCGCTTATTTTCAGAATGCCCCGGGTCTGGTCGCCGCCTTCCGTCCGCTCCACCTTGATTACCTCGGCGCCCATGTCGGCCAGAACACGGCAGCACACGGGGGCCAGTCCTGCCTCGCTGACATCCAGTACTCTTATCCCTTCGAGAGCCATCTTCATTTCAGGATTACCTCCCTCTGGTGTTGTTCAGTAATAACGCTGTCATTGCGAGGAGCGTCCTGCTCGCCGAACAAGTTCTTTGGCAGGCGAGAGCGACGAAGCAATCCGTATCCTGGCTATGGCGGATTGCTTCGCTTCGCTCGCAATGACCTATCGACTACTTCTCATTACCAACGATTAAGCAGCTGCAAATACCGGTCCCGGCATTCCCACCCAGGTTATGGGTCAGGCCCAGATGCGGATTTTTCACCTGCCGGGGGCCGGCCTTGCCCTGTAGCTGCTTGTAGACTTCATACATCATCCTCAGGCCGCTGGCGCCCAGCGGGTGGCCGAAACATTTTAAACCGCCGTCGGTATTGACCGGCAACTCACCCTCCAGAGCGAAGGTCCCGGCCTCGATATCCTCCCGCGCCCGGCCTCGCGGACTGAACCCCAGGTCTTCATAGACAATCATCTCGTGGATGCTGAAGCAGTCATGTACCTCGGCGCAGCTTAACTCCTGGCGCGGATTCTTGATTCCAGCCTCGGCGTAGGCTTTCCTGGAGCCGAGGACGTTCTCCTCGATGTGCACGAAATCGTAGTCCTGCCTCATGGCGCCCTGTCGCGCGCCCACGTTAATTTGCAGTCCTTTGATATAGATAGGGTCGTCTCTAAATTGTTTGGCCATATCGGCGCGGGTAACCACGGCCACCGCGGCGCCGTCGCTGACGCCGCAGCAGTCGAAAAGGCCCAGCGGCCAGGCGATAATCGGGGCATTGACCACCTGCTCAATGGTCAGCTCGTTCTGGAAATGCGCCTTGGGGTTCAGGCTGCCGTTATGGTGGTTCTTCACGGCAATCTGCGCCAGCAGCCTTTTCCCCTCTTCGGGTTTAATATTGTAGTCGTGAAAATACCTCGTCGCCAGGTAGGCGAAAGACGCCGGGGCGCTGTAGCTGGGGCCGATGCCCGAGCTCCCGTCCTGGTTATCCCCGACGATGCTGGGGCCCTTGACACCGGTCGCGCCGGAGTCCTTCAGCTTCTCCACGCCCACCGCCAGGGCGACATCACAGACGCCGGCGGCCACGGCATAGCTCGCCGCCCGCAAAGCCTCGGAGCCGGTGGCGCACATATTCTCCACCCGGGTCATCGGTATATATTGAAGCTGCAACGGCGACAGCGTGATGGCGCTGAGTCCGGAAAATACCGTGCCTATCCACGCCGCTTGGATATCTTTAGGCTCGATACCCGCATCTTCAAAAGCCTCGTAAGCGGCCTCGACGACGAGGTCTTCCACGCCCTTGTCCCAGCGCTCCCCGAATTTCGTGCAGCCCATGCCCACGATGGCCACTTTATCTTTGATTCCGTCCATTTTTCAGCCTCCCTCCAATCAAGTACACCCGGCAAGCCATAAACGAGGTTGTCTCAAGGCCACCATGCGGCTTACTCTAAATGTCATCGCGAGGCATGAAGTGCCGAAACAATCCGTTGTCACGGGTAGCGGATTGCTTCGCTACGCTCGCAATGACGTAGTGTTCTAAGTGACTTCCCAAACCGGCTTTGCCTTCCAGAAATAGTTATGTATCCCCCGACTGTAAAACATCTTCCTGAAGGTCATCTCCAGCTTCATGCCGACGGCAACTTTATCAAGCTCGCAGTCGGTCAGCTCGCATATCAGCCGGCCGCCGCCCTCGAAATCAATGACGCCGTTAACGGCGGGGGGATTGAGGGTAGGTTGAAGCTGGTCGATGGCATAGCTGAAGAGCGTCGCCTTCTTATCGGAAAATTTGTAGGGTTCGAACTCGTCTTTGGCCTGGCAGTTGACACATACCCGCGGCGTCTGCCCAATCTGGGAAATCTGCGGCGTACCGCACTTTTTGCATTTCGCGCCGTACAGGGCGGCAATCGCCCTTCTCTCCCGCCAGCGACCCGGCAGCGAGAGGGGCGGACGCTCCGGCAGCGTCGAAGCCTCCGCGGAGACAAGATTACGCCAGGTGGCGTACTGGCCATAGGTGATGGCTATTTTACCCGCCAGCTTATCGGATATCACCGGCTTCTTCTGAATTCTCTTGATTTCATCGGTAACGCGGAGGATAAAGGCATCGCAGCCGTCTCCGTAGCCGGCAAAGAGAATCCGGTCGCCCGCTTTGGCCTTCTCAAGAGCCGCCGCCAGCATCAGCATCGCCGCCGCCGTACCCGTATTGCCGATTTTATCATACAGAGTTCCCTGCACCTGAGCTTTATCGAATTTCATGCGCCGCGCCCCACCGGCATGCTGACGGGCATCGGATGCGTAATAGACTACTTTAGAAAAATCTGCCGGGGTTAGATTATATTTATTCATCAGGCCGGAAATGGCCGACTGCACGGTCGGCAGATAGCCCGCCTCGTCGATAAAGCGCTGCTCCGCAGCACGGACAAACCTGTCGTCCTCCGACCGCCAGAAATCGGTAAAATCGTTAAAGACTGAATAGCTGCCTTCGACCGCGGCGATTACTTTTTCCGAGCCTACCATTACCGACGCGGCGCCGTCGCCGAGCGTCTGTTCCAGCGTACCTTTAGCTGCCCCCGGGCGGCAATCTGACGCCGTCACGATGACATTTTTAGCCGGGCCGGCTTTCACCGCATCGATGGCCGACTTCAATGCTATGGTCGAAGCCCTGAGGGAATCGGTAAAGTCGGCGGTATGGCACTCATCAGGCAGGTCAGCGGCAGTGGCAACAATTGCGGCCGACTGTTTTTCTTTATATGGTGCCGTGGTCGTCGCCAGCGACAGACCGTCGGCCTTGCCCCCTCCCCATGCCAGGCAGTCTAAAGTAGCTGCCAACGCCATAGTAACGGCATCCTCGTCGTAGCCGGCCACGGCTTTGACTCCAGCCGTACTCCTGCCCGCCCACATCCGGGCAATTTCATCACGATTAAGCCTGTAAACAGGTAAATAAGCCCCTATTGATGTAATACCGACCATCTCCCCAGCCTTCCTTTCTTTTCAGCCTGATATGCTGAAAATGCTTCTCCTGTTAAAGAGATAGTAATGCCCGGACGATGCAGAGGCGCCAGGAGCTATTATCAGCGTACAATAGCCTGCCGATAAAACTATACCGTGGTAAAACCGCCGTCGACGGGCATGATACACCCGTTGACGTAGGAAGCCCTGTCCGAGCTGAGCCATACCACCGCCTCGGCGACCTCCTCCGGCGCCGAATCCCTCCCCAGCGGTACCAGCTCCTTGACCACTTCCGCCATTCCGGGCTGTACGGCCAGCATCCGGTTAAAGAAACCGGTGCCCCTCATGCCGGCGGGACAGACGGCGTTGACACGAATGCCCGCTTTACCATAGTCGACCGCGGCCGACCTGGTCAAACCATTGACGCCGTGCTTGCAGGCGGTATACATCGGTTGGCCCGGGCCGCCAATCAGTCCGGCGATGGAAGACGTGTTGACGATAGAGCCGCCGCCATGCTCCGACATGTATCTCAGCTCGTACTTCATGCACAGCCAGATACCCTTAAGGTCGATAGCCACGATGCGGTCCCAGTCTTCCTCCTTGCCCTCGATGAAGGGAGTCGGCAGCTCTTCAATGCCGACGTTATTGTGGGCGCAGTCGAGTCCTCCGTAGGTAGCGACGGTCTTCTTCACCAGTGCCTTGACATCCTCAGCTTTGGAAACATCGGCCCTGACGAAGGTAGCCTCGCCACCGGCTTTTTTAATCATATCTACGGTCTGCTGACCGTTCTCAACATCGATATCCGCCACGACGACTTTAGCGCCTTCCCCGGCGAATACCAGCGCCGTAGCCCGTCCCAGACCCCCACCGGCACCGGTAACCAGTGCTACCTTACCATCGAACATTCCCGCCATATTGATGTCTCCCGAATCAACTAAACGTAATAACTGCCACAAATATCTTATTCTGTAGGACTCAAGCTGTCAAATTGCGGGGTGCGGTTTTCCGAAGCAAAAAACCCTGTTTGCATCCGGTTAATGTTCACACCTACACAAAGAAACCGGCTGCTCCTACCCGATATA
>DAOUEB010000118.1:0-2555 GCA_034430675.1 Dehalococcoidales bacterium | reverse complement strand
GAAGAGGGCGTCGCTAAAGAGCACGTGCACGACTATGACGAAGCCATCGCCTATATCGGCACCAACCCGGACGACATTTACGACCTCGGTGGTGAAGTCGAACTATGGGTAGACGGCAAGCAGAATATCCTAGACAGGACCTTCATCGCCTTTATACCGGCGGGAATCAAGCACTGCCCGCTGATTATCAGAAGGGTGGACAGGCCGATTTTCCACTTTACCGCCGGCATGTCCAAGACCTACACATAGTAAAAAAATAAATACGTATACCTGCTGGCATGAAGGCGAACCCCAATATTCAATATCCGCCTGACGCGTGGTTCCCTTGTTTTTTGGGTTACTATAGTGTATTGTAAGTTTGGTTCGGGTTAGACAGACCGGACATCACACGCATGACTAGCCAATATCGTTATCAATTCAGACCAATTAAACTTCGGGAACTGATGTGACCATAACTGTATAGCGAGAGCCGGAATGAGTGTACAGGTGTGATGGAGAGCAGTAAGCCAGGTAGTTCGAGAAAAGGGATAAACGGACGCTTCGGCATGAGCCGGAGGACCTTCATTAAACTATCGGGACTGGCTGTCGCGGTGCTGGCCGCGAGCCGCCTGCTCAAGCGCCCCGCACTGGGTTCCGCCGTTTCTTCTCCAGAGCTGCCCGAGGGCGAAGGCGTTATCACCGAGAAGTGGGTACCTACTTCCTGCCTGAATTGCGCTACCCGCTGTGCTACCAGAGTGAGAGTGGTCAACGGCAGAGCGGTTAAAGTAGCCGGCAACCCCTTATCCCGGGTCTCCGAAGGGGAGAACTGCGCCCGCGCCAACGTTGGCCTCCAGGTACTGTACGACCCCTCCCGCGCCACCACGCCCCTGAAAAGGACCAATCCTACCAAAGGCAGAGGGATAGACCCCGGGTGGACTGAAATATCCTGGGAGCAGGCCTTTAACGAGGTCGGCGAGCGCCTGAAAGTGCTCAGGGGGAAGGGGCAACCGGAAAGGCTGCTGCTGCTCTGCGGACTGAATACCGTCAGTGCCGAAGATATAATCCGCCGCTTCGCCGATGCTTACGGCACGCCCAATGTCGTTTCCGCAAATGGCCTCAATAACGAAGCGGACAAAGCCGGCGAGTGGCTGGCCGACGGTCACTACACACAGAGCGCCTATGACCTCGCCCGTACCAACTACATCCTCTCGTTCGGGGCGAGCATCCTGGAATCGTACAAACCACTGGCACGGAGCCTGAGAATGTGGGGTAAAATCCGGCGGGAAAGGCCGAACCGCGCCAAAGTCGTGGTCATCGACCCGCGCTACTCGATTACCGCCCTCAGGGCCGACCGGTGGGTGCCCATCAATCCGGGTACCGACGGCGCCCTGGCCATGGCCATTGCCAATGTCATTATAAGTGAAGGCCTTTACGATACTGACTTCATCAAGCGGTGGACATCCGGGTTCGATGAATACCGAAAGCTGGCTATTGACTACTATGACCCGGAAGCGGTGGCGATTATGACAGGTATTCCCGCCGACACTATCCGGCAGATAGCCGGGGAATTCGCCCGGACCAAACCGGCGATAGCCTGGCGGGGGCGGGGGGCCACCAGCTGGCCCAACGGCTCTTACAGCAGTTATGCCATATTCTGCCTGAATGCCCTCGTCGGCAGCATAGACGTCCCCGGCGGTGTGACCTATCAGGAGGACCCGGAATACCGCCTCATGCCCGAACCCGTCGAGGATGACCCGGCCAGAGAGGGCAAGGCCAGACCCGCGCTGGATCTGCGGAAAACAGGCCGGTTCCCGGCGGCGGAAGTGGTCACCAACCAGGTGGCCGATTCCATACTGGAAAATAAGCCGTATCCGGTCGAGATGGCCATGGGCTTTAACAGCAACTTCAATATGTCCGCCCCCGGCGCCGGGCGCTGGGACGAGGCGCTGGGGAAGGTGCCCTACTATGTCCACATTGCCCCCTTTATCAGCGAGATGGCGGAGTATGCCGACATACTATTGCCGTCGACCACTTTTATGGAGGAATGGGCTTACGACCACTCACCGCCGGGCTCGGGTTTCGCCGAGATAAGGATAAAACAGCCGGTTGTAGAACCCCTTTATGATACTAAAAGCAACATTGATATCGTCTTTGAAATAGCCGGGCGACTGGGGGGCACGGTGGGGCAGTCCTTCGCGGGTATCGGCGACGATGCCCAGGGATTCGTCAGATACCGCACCGCCGACTTCACATCATGGGACAGGCTCCTGGAGCAGGGCGTCTGGGTGGGGCCGGACTACGAATACTATAAATACGGCCGAATCTTTCACACTCCTTCGGAGAAATTCGAGTTCCGTTCGGGCAATCTGGAGGCGCTGCTTAAAGGGACGGGTGAAGAGATTAATAGCCTGACATGCCTGCCGCACTATGAAGAAGTAAAATTCCTGGGTGACAGCGGCGATTACCCGCTGGTATTAACCACCTACCAGCCGCTGTTGAATATCGAGAACGGCAGCCAGAACTACCCCTGGGCGCAGGAGATGTTCCTGGTAATGCATGGCGCGGGCTGGACTAAT
>DAOUEB010000117.1:0-5981 GCA_034430675.1 Dehalococcoidales bacterium | reverse complement strand
AGGACTTTCAGCACGGCCAATGCCGCCATGGGATTGGGCACGCGACTGGCGTAAACGGGCACCTCTCCCAGCAGGCAGATGCCGTCGATTTCCCTCTCCTTGGCCACGCCCAGCAGCAGGCCGTTGAGTCCGGCGATTTGCAGGTTGCTCGAATACTCCAGGTCGTATTTCTTTAAATCAGAGGTTACGAGGTGGCTGGTTCCGACGCCCCAGACCTTGGGGGGCTCGGTATGGTGGATGCGTGTTATAGCCGCCGCGCAGGTGTACACGCGCTCGACCCCGAACCGGTTACCCACGTCGAGGATGCAGTTAGCTAGTTCGTAGGCCTTGGCGGCAGGCTGGTCGTCGCCGATGAACAGTATCAAATCGTTGCCGTCACCGTCGTTTTTCCAGTAGTAGAACTGGCTCTGGGGGAAATTGGGGGCCTCGACCACGTTATCCTTGACGGTCACGCCGATGGGGTCGAAGAAGTAGGGGGCTTCGAGGTAGCCCAGTTCTTTGAAGGGGAGTTTGGCTTTCAGGTAGTTGGCGATAATCATGGCGACGTTGCCGATGCCGGGCCAGGCCGCCAGGAGGTTCGGCGTTTGCAGCCTGGGCCGGGCGGTTATTTTTATAATATTGTTCATATTGGTTCTCCTCTTTACCCCTCACTCTAACTCTCTCCCGCAAGGGGAGAGAGGACTTATGGAAGAGGGGCTGCACCCCGCTTGAATTCCCGTTTAAGGTCTACCTTTACTCTTTACTTTTATCCTCCTCACGTAGTTTGCGTTGCTCATATCCATAAGGCTTAACAATTTCAACTTCAGTAATCTTTATAGGCTCTCTTGCAGGGTAAAATCTCTTTTCAATTTTATATTTTAGCACCTTGCCTTTTGATAATTTCACATGTATTTCAGATTTGCATTTTTGGCAAATCCCAAGCCCATCATATTGTTCGGTATTACTAAGGGAAGGTATTTTTAAAACTCCACCACATAAAAGGCACTCAATTTTAACCTTTTTATCCACCATATAACCTTGCCTCCTTTCCGTTTATGACTCAGGTGGTGAAACTCCGCACTTTTGCATTATGTCCTCTGGTGGAAGCCTTCCCCATTCAAAGAACCCTCTGTAGAAATCTGCCTTGAATCCAATATAGTTATCATATTCTTTGAAAGGGTGCTCATCCTCAAAGAGAAAGATGTTATCCGCAGAAGCTAGGTGGATTTGGAAAGCTCTATGGCTATCTTCGCGTGACCTGAACCCCCACTCTGGGATATAGGTGTAGGAATAGTCCCAAAGGATAGGCTCGGCACAATCTACTACTATCCTGTCTTCCTCAGCTCTAATTTCTTCTGCCGAGGGCGTACAACCGAACAAAGCAGTTATCACAATAATAATTGCTATATATGAAACCAAGAGTAGTTTCATTTCAACCTCTTCCTCAATTCAGTCCTGGCCTCTACCCCTTACTGGATACCGAAAGTCCCTTACAGTAAATGGGCGGGGTCCGGAGGAAGCTGCTTATCCACCGGGTCTCGCTGCCGATGGCGGCGATATCTTTAAGTATCTTATAAATATTCCCCGATACCATCGTGTCCTTCACCCTGCCCACTATTTTACCACTTTCTACCTTGTAGCCCAGTAATACATTGCCGCTGAAATCGCCGCCGAGGATATTGCCCTGCTCCGCCCCCATGAGCTGCTCGACGACCAACCCTTCCTTAATATCTTTAACCATCTCGTCGAAGGTGGTCTTGCCCGGAGTGACGATGAAGGCGCTGGGGGCGGGGGCGGGCAGACCGCCGCGATTGCGACTGCCGTTGCCGGTGCTCCGTGTGCCGGCCAGTGCCGCCGTCTGCAGGTCGTAGAGGAAACCCTTCACGACACCCTTTTCTATAAGGGGGGTGCGCTGGGAGGGGACTCCCTCGTCGTCGCAGGGTCGACTCCCCGGACGGTAGCCGACCATCGGGTCGTCGTGCAGGCTGAACGTTTTATCGAACACCTTACTGCCTATCTTATCGCCCACCGGAGAGGCCCCTTCCAGGACCATCTTGCCGTTCAGGGCGGACATCAGCGGCAGGATGAGGGCGCTGCCGACGCCGTTGGGGGTGAAGACCACCGGCAGCTGCCGGGTCGGCGCTTTGGCGCGGTTCTTCGCCAGGTCAAGCTGTCGCAGCACTAAATCCGTTACTTTTTTGGGGTCGGATATGGGGTGGCAGGAGCTCTCGCTCTCGCCGACGAAGAGCATGTCCGTTTCTTCTATCAGGTTGCCCTCGATATCGAGGCTGAAGAAGCTCTTGCGGTATTCCGCCTGGCCGCCGCGGGAGTTCATAATGCGTACCGAGATAACACCACGGCTCGCCCCGGCCTCACACATAATGCCCGGCGTATGGCCGGTGATGGCGGCAATCATTTCCTCGCCGAGACCAATCATTTTCTTGATGGATACGGACTCCACGGCGGGGTCGTAAATGTCCACCCCGGGATATTCCTTCGTATCGGGTAGCTGAAACCTGGCGACCGTGCCGAACTCGGCGGTCTCCACGGCGTTCCTGACCAGTTCCTGCACGTCGCCGGTACCGGTAGTCGTGGCATAGCCAATCCTGCCGTCCTTGATAATACGCAGGGCTACGCTCGTGGTCTGGTTGGTCTGGAGCTGCTTCAGGCGGTTGGCTTCGAACCTGACCTGTGTCTCCTCGGAGGAGACCTCAAAAATTTCCGCCTCCCCGGCGACCTTTTTCGCCCGGGCCAGGATATGTTCCATTTACTTACCTCCGACCAGGCAGCGCTGGATGCGGATATGGGGACTGCCGTTGGACACCGGCAGGGGCGACTGCCCTCCCTTGCCGCAGCCACCGCCCTGGTTCATGTCAAGGTCGTTGCCGATGGCGTCGGTATTTTTCAGGGTGCTGAAAACGTTGCCGGTCAGCATAACCGGCCGCAGCGCCTCGGCGATTTTACCGTGGCGAATCATGTACGCCTCGCCGGCGGAGAAGGTGAACATCTCCATGCTGGTCATGCCGCCGTACCAGTTCTTGGCGTATATTCCCTCTTTAATGTCCGCAATCATATCCTCGAAGGACATATTGCCCGGCTCGATGTAGGTATTGGTCATACGGACGATGGGCGGGTAGCGGTAGTTGATGGCCCGGGCGTTACCCGTGGGTTTTTCCTTCATCTTGGCGGCGGTCTCCCGCGAGTGCAGCCTGCCGACCAGTTTGCCTTCCCGGATGAGATATGTCTTGACGGCACGGACGCCTTCGTCATCATATTTATAGCTGCCGCGCAGTCCCGGCTCCGCCGCAGAGTCGACGATGTTAAGGTCTTTCGCGCCGAACTGCTTGCCCAGCTTCATAATATCGCGCAGGCGGTCGTTCTCGTAAACGAAGTCGGACTCGGACAGGTGGCCGAAGGCCTCGTGCACGAAGACACCCGCCAGGATGGGGTCGAGCACCACCGTATATTCGTCACCTTTTGCCTGCGGCGCCGAGAGCAGCTCCACGGCGTGCCGGGCCATCTCGCTTATCTTATCATGGAGTCCTTCTATGGAAACGAAGTCACCCCGACTCCCCAGGCTCAGCCCTACCTGCTGTACCTCGCCGTCTTTAGCCGCGATGGCCGTCAGTCGCAGGTTGACATCGGCCCTTTCCTGCGTGATGTAGCTGCCCTCCGAGTTCAGGAAAACTACCTTTTTATGACTGTCCGAGTAACCGATGGTCGAAGTCTGTATCTGCGGGATGCTCCAGATAATCTTGTTATATTCGTCGAGCAGCCGTTTCTTTTCCGCCAGAGGTATTTCTACGGGGTTTTTAGTCACCCCACTCGGCACCTCATCGACCGCTGGCTCCACCTCGGCCAGCTTGCTCTCACCGCTGCCGGCGGACCGTGCCTGCTCTACCGCTAGCATAATACGGTCGGATACCTTATCGAAGTCGTTAAAGCTGGTGAAGCCCCAGCCCCCTTTCACCAGGGCGCGCACGTTGCCGCCGCTGGCGGTGGCCCGGCCGATTGATTCCAGGCCCTGGCCACGATAGGTAATGTGGCTGGTCTGGCTCTCCTCCAGGCGCGCCTCCAGGTAATCGGCGCGGGGCTTCTTAATTTGTTCGGCAAGACTGTGGGCGATAGCATCGATTTCCGGCATATTCAGTATCCTCGGTGGGGGAAAATTTGATGGCTTACAACTAAATAAGTTTACCGAACGCCGAAGTGTATTGTCAATTTGATAATAGGACATGCCCGTTGAGCGTCCAGCCTTGACACGTATCAGCCCGATAGCTTAAACTATGATAGGAATTTTCTTCTCAACAGGAGTCCTTTTCATCTCAATTAATGAGAACAGGTGCGTTATCCGAATCATCCAAACGAGCAGAGAGGAGATAAGACCGTGACTTACAAAACATTACTCTATGAGAAGGCCGATGGCATCGCCAGGGTTACCCTCAACCGCCCGGAAGCGTTAAACGCCCTCAACAGCACCGTCTACACCGAGCTTTACGATGTTTTCGAGGCGATTGAAAACGACGCCGAAGTGCGGGTGGTGGTTATTACCGGCAGCGGCGATAAGGCCTTTGCCGCCGGTTCTGACGTCGTCGAGATGCAGAACATGAACACCCTGGAAATTCAACAGTTCGTGGCTACCATCAGGAAGGCGTCCGACCGTATTTATACCCTCACCAAGCCGACGATTGCCGCCATCAACGGTTACGCCCTCGGCGGCGGCTGCGAGCTGTCCATGTGCTGCGACCTGCGGATATGCTCGGAAAAAGCCAGGTTCGGCCAGCCGGAGATAAACCTGGGGCTGATCCCCGGCGCCTGCGGTACCCAGCGCCTCACCCGTCTCATCGGCATGCCCAAGGCCAAGGAGATGATTTTCCTCGGTGATATGATAAAGGCCGATGAAGCTCTTAACCTGGGTCTTGTCAACAAGGTCGTCCCACCGGAAAAACTGATAGACGAAGCTATGGAATGGGCCGCCAAGCTGGCGAGCAAGAGCAGCCCGGTCCTGGCCATGGCCAAGATGGCTATCCAGACCGGCATAGATACCGATATTTCCTCCGGCCTCAATATAGAGGCGCGGTGTGTCGCCCTCTGCTTCGCCACCGAAGACCAGAAGGAGGGCATGAAAGCATTCCTGGAGAAAAGGAAAGCGGAATTTAAAAACAAATAGGTAAAGATGTCATTCTGAAGGAGCGTAGCAACTGAAGAATCTCGGGGAGGGAGGGCAAGAAAGATAAAATGCCTCCCCACCGACGAGATCCTTCGCTTCGCTCAGGATGGCAGTATTGTGGATTCAATATTAATATAAGGAGGTTTGAAGCCGTGGCAATTAAGAACGTGTTTGTTATTGGTGCTGGAACCATGGGCAATGGCATTGCCCAGGTCGGCGCCCAGGCAGGCTACAACGTGACGATGTCCGATGTCAAGGACGAATTTATCAGCCGGGGCATGGCCGCTATCGAGAAAAGTCTCGACCGCGGGGTGAAAAAGGGCACGATGCAGGAGAGTGAAAAGACCGAGCTAATGGCCCGCATCAAGACCACCCTGGACATGAACGACGCCAGGGACGCCGACCTCGTTATCGAGGCGGCGCCGGAAGTTATCGATTTAAAGAAGAACATCTTCAAGCAGCTAGACGAGATATGCAAGGATGACGTTATCCTGGCTACCAATACCTCGTCCCTCCCCGTCGGGGAAATAGCCGCCGCTACCAAGCGACCGGAGAAGGTCGTCGGCATACACTTTATGAATCCGGTGCCGGTGATGAAAGGCGTCGAGATAATACCGGGCAGGCATACTTCTGACGATGTCCTCGAAGCCTCCAAGGAATACGTCAAGAGTATCGGCAAGGAGCCCTGCGAGGCCAGGGATTACGCCGGCTTCATCGTCTCGCGACTGGTAGACGCCCTGATGAACGAGGCCTTCTACTGTGTCATGGACGGCAATAAGCCCGAAGAGGTCGATAAAGCCGTCAAACTGTGCCTGAACCACCCCATGGGCCC
>DAOUEB010000116.1:0-21753 GCA_034430675.1 Dehalococcoidales bacterium | reverse complement strand
CCAAGGCCGATAATCAAATTGAAAAGTTTGATAAGCACACTATCTTTCAACGTATAGGAAAGAAGCGGCAGCATACCGTGGCTGACCTTACCCCCGAAAACAGTAACACCCTGATTCTTTCAAGATCCCTCAAAATGGGTGGGCCTTATAAAGCTAGTAGGCCGTGCAGGTCAAAAGGTAGAACTAAAACCTTTTCCAAGACCTTCGCGCTAGTTTACTAAAGTTCGAATCCTCACAGCTGGGGAAGTTCACTTTTTGTTAACGAAGTGTTGCTAAAAATTAACAAAAGCCGTCCAGCCTATGTCAGACGAGTTCATTCTTCAATTTAAGACGCCTTACTTGCACTCGCAGGGGGATGGGAACGCAAATTCGTGATTATCTGGATAATGAAAAGGCAGAGCATAATGAGCCCCCATACCAAAGAGGTTTTCCAGGGCATTATGACAAATCCATAGTTCATCGCGTAATAGAGCCCTAAATATGGCGTAATTAGCTTCCAATTCTGTTTCCAATTTTCACGAAAATTGGTTTTGAAAACGTAATCATATAGCCATTCTAAAAGTATAAAGGCTAGGAAGATCACCAAAAAGATACTATATCGGACCGTTTTCTGTTCTTGTATGACCAAGATGACGCCATACACGGCAGGAATCGCCAACAGCAAATACACCCACCCAATTCGCCGCAAGAGGGCTAATCTTTTCTTCCGAATCAGGAAGATGAAAATCAAAAAGACACTATTTACTAATCCGAGAATAAAGAAAAACACTTCTAACATCTTGAATATCACCCCTGCAAATAATGCGCTTAAAACCCTCTCCATTTCAAATGAGTAGGACCTGAAAACCGGAAAGTGCTCCTATGTTATATTCTTTTACTGGGTTTGCCCCTACTCATACTACGGAACCTGTGCAATGATAAGCTCGCCCTTTTGAACCGCGGTCTCTGGGGAGGACGATTCAACATAAGTGTCTGTGACATCTTTTCTGTCAGGGAAATCTCTGGTGAGGTAGAATGGTGCAAGAAAGATAAATACAGAGAGGATTACAAGGAAACCCAATAGGGCCTTCGATGTCATCCTGAAATATTTCTGAGTGTTTACCGTCATCCAGCCCCAGTGGAGGACAAGATGGGTGATGATTACTATTACGAATAAGAGAGAAGCAACCCAGTGAAGCGTTCCCCATGTATACCGCATGATGCCGAGTACGGTTGTATCAGCCAGTTCCGGCGGAAAGCGATGAAGAAGTATGCCGGTAAATGCCTGGCTCATTAAAACCACGAACAGGAGTATGTCCATAAAGAAATTCGTGACAACTTTTTTCATGGTACGTGTGCCCCCTTAATGCATTTTCCCGAGCACGCTCAGTTACTGTGAAACATTTCCCCTCTTAGCAAACACAAAGACCCGGCCCTTTTTCGTAGTTTTGATGAAGCCCGCTCTTTCCACCTCCTCAATTAATTTATCATCAGAGCCTGTAATTTTCTCAAAGGATAGTATTCCTCCTGATTTAAGGATACGGTACATTTCCGAGATCAGATTGCTCAGGCCGCCAGCAATGTAGCGAAGACCAAAGATAAAGGACAGGTCAATGCTGCTATCTGGCAGGCCGCTGTTGGCAGCATTACCCAATATAGGCTTGATATTATCTATCCCACATTTCCGTATTTTTGCTTCGACCCTTTTTACGGCACGTGGATTGACATCTACGGCGTAAACGATACCAGATGTCCCCACTATCTTTGCTGCTGGTATGGTAAAGAAACCAGGGCCACACCCTACCTCCACCACTTTCTGCCCCAACTTTAAACCGGCTGTTTCTAGTGACCTATAGGGGTTTTTGAGAAGAGGGAGCAGGGGATTGTCATGCATCAGACTTATCATCCAGAAAGCCGGGCCTGATGCATGAAGGTCATCGAAGTGATGCCTCTCTACGATTTTGGTGTTCATGTTCAATGCCTCCTTTATTGTTTATTGAGTACTCAATCAGTACTTCGGATATTATTAAAAGGCTGCTCTATAAAGAAGAACAACCTCTCTACTTACTTTCTCAGCCCTTTTACAAATATCCTTACCATATTCTCTACTATTTCCTCGTCAGAGTAGGCGAGAGGTGGACCACTAATAGCGGCTTCCTTATCGAGAACACAGGTGTAGATTAAATCGACGAATATTTGAGCTGCAATCTCGATATTCTGTTCCTGGAAGACTCCGTCATCAATTCTCTGCTTAATGTAACCACCCAGAATCTGCGGCAGGGCTGGACCAACCTCGTCATCTTGATGAACAATCTCAGCCAGAGGAAAACCCTCGAGCGCGCTGAAAATAGCCAGACGTGATATGCGACGGTCTCTTCTGTTATGCCTGATTACATGTAGAGCTAACTCCTTGAAAACCGCATGGTCGTCCTTCTGTGCTATCTTTTTCTCTATGTCCGGTAGTACAGGATGACGACCGAATAGCGTTCTTAAAGCTTCCCGGTAAATGTCTTCCTTAGACTTGAAATGCCAGAAGATAAGGGGCTCACTTGTTCCCGCTGCTTCGGCAATTTCCTTCGTCCTTGTACCATTAAAGCCTTTCTGTGCAAAAAGAGTCAACGCGGCATCAATAATCTTTGCTTTTCTCTCCTCACTGGTGAGTCGCTCTCTCTTTTCTTTTAGCCCAGCCATGTCTTAATCTTATCCTTACTGAGTACTCAATCAATATTATACAGACCATCAAATAGTTTGTCAATACCTTTTTGTTTATTTTTCCGGCGGGTCAGACAACATCATTGCAGATAACCTATGAATTATGTGACCATGGGAAGGTTATTGAGAAGATTCTCTCTGTAAGACGGTGGTGGCTACGAATAGTTCTAGGTTTCGTCCCCCCAAGTGGGGAAGGGGGGATTCGAACCCCCACGCATCGCTGCACCAGATCCTAAGTCTGGCCCGTCTGCCAGTTCCGGCACTTCCCCGTGGATGCTCTTCCGTACTATAGCATTTTGTAAATCTTGTCTCAAGTTATCCGTCCGATTCTAGCAAACCGACAGAGATTCTTCACGGACTGCCATCCTGGAAAAACAGAAAAATAATGCTTAAAACGCTTGCAAAGGCCATAAATCTTTGATAATATTGACGTACATAGAAACTCTAAGTAAATACTGTAGACGAGGTGATTTGCGTGGTACCGAGACGTGATTTATTAAAAGGCAGTTCTAACTCCCTGCTCCTCAGTTTACTGGAGCAGCAGCCGATGTACGGCTATCAGATTGTCAAGGAACTTGAAGCCAGAAGCCAGGGCTACTTTAAATTCAAAGAGGGGACTCTCTATCCGGCCCTCCACCGCCTGGAAAAGTCAGGCTTAATTACCGGCAAGTGGCAAATGCTGCCAAATGGACGGCAGAGGCGATACTATTATATTACGGCCAAGGGACAGGCCAAGCTGGCCCTGGAGAAATCCCAGTGGCAGGACTTTTTTGCAGCCGTAAAGTTGATTCTCCAGCCGGAACCATCAAGTTCGTAGAGGTTCAGGCAATGACAACAGAATTGACACAATACCTGGAGAGTATCAGATACAAAGCCAGGCTCGAACACGCCGATGAAACGGGGGTTATGAGCGAGCTTAAGGCGCATATAGAAGATAAAATTCACGAGTTAACGGATTCCGGACTTGCCGAAGAAGAGGCACTTAAAACCTGCCTGGGGGAAATGGGCGGCACCAAGCTGGTAGCCCGGCAGATACACGAAGCTTACAGTCAGGGTAGCTGGAAGCAGGTCCTGCTGACCTCCATGCCCCACTTCCTTTTCGGACTATTGTTTGTTCTCAACTGGTGGCAGTATCCCGGCTGGTTATCGATAGTGCTGATGCTCATTCTCGCCACGACTATCTACGGCTGGTGGCACGGCAAACCGACCTGGGTCTTTTCATGGCTGGGATATACCTTGCTGCCGGTACTGGCTGTCGGTCTTACGCTGCTCTATCTTCCCAAGGTCTGGTCGTTGCTGGCGCTGCTTGTTTATTTCCCGTTGGCCCTGTGGTGGCTCTTCCGCATCATCGTTCAAACCAACAAACGGGACTGGATTTTCAGTTCCCTGATGTTACTGCCCCTGCCGGTCATCATCGGCTGGTTTCTCGCCGTGTCACCGTCGGGAAAACTTAACGAATACAGCCTGCAGCTTGTTTACTACTTCGCCCCCTGGATAGGGCTGAGCTTCATGGCCCTGGCACTGACCATCGCGGCCTTCATCCGTTTGCGGCAGCGCTGGTTAAGAGTTGGCCTGTTAGCCACATCGGGGCTCCTGACGGTAACGTTGATAGTGCACTATACGGTGGGTCGGCTCAATACGTTCACCTTTTTCGGGTTGATTCTGGTAATGTGGGGAGTGCTCCTGGTCCCTCCCCTGCTGGAACGTCACCTGAGGAGCGGCCGGAAAATATCTTTCAGACACATAAATACACCCGTCCCCGGATTAAAATGAGCAGCGTGCATAACAACACTCAGGAGATGTACCAACGAAGAAAGTAGCCATCGTTACGGATAGCATTTGCTGCCTCACCAATGAACTGGCTGACCAGTACGATATTGTAATTATTCCGATAAACTTCTACGCCGGCGGCAAGCTCTACAGGGACTGGGTGGATATCACTCCAACCGAAGCATATAAATTATTCCTGGAAGACCCCGATTCGTTTAAATCGTCGGCAGCTTCACCGGAGGACTGCCTGCAAGGTTTCCGCAGCGCCAGCCAGAGAGCCGAAAGCATCCTGTGCATTACCGTCTCAACCAAACTGAGCATGATGTATAACGCCGCCTGCGACGCTAAAGAGATGGCCAGAACCGAGCTGCCCGAAACAACTATCGAGGTAATGGACTCATACACGGCAACCCCATCCGAAGGGATGGTCGCTCTGGCTGCCGCCCGGGCCGCTGCCGAAGGTAAAGACCTCGCCGAAGTTATGCGCACCGCCGAGGAGATAAGAAGCAAAGTCGGCGCCATCGTTTTCCTGGATACCATCCGCCATGTCTACCGCTCCGGGCGTATACCCAAGGTAGCTTCTCAAATAGGCTCGGTGCTCAACATCAAGCCGCTGCTTACCGTTTCCAAGGTAGTACACTTTACCGGGATGGCCCGGAATAGAAAACAGGGCATCGAACGCTTACTCCAGATGATGAGAGATAAAGTGGGTGATAGTCCGGTGCATGTTGCCGTGACACATGCCTATGCCCTGGATGAAGCCGAAAAACTGAAGGAGCGGGTCGCCTCCGAGTTCAACTGTGTTGAGCTATGGCTTTCCGAGTTCAGTCCTGTCATGGGCTACGCCTGCGGCACGGGGACGGTCGGCGTGGCCTTTTATCCCGAAGGCTAGAAGGAGAAATAAGTGGCCTTTAATATCGCTGGCGCCATAGTTATCGGTTATTTACTGGGTTCCATACCCCTTTCTTATATCGTCGCCCGTCTGAAAAAGGGGGTCGATATCCGGGATGTCGGCGGTGGTAACGTCGGCGCTTTAAATACCTACCGCGAGATAGGCCCGGTATTCGGTTTAGGTGTCCTGGCCACGGACATAATCAAGGGTGCCCTGGCCGTACTTGTCGCCCGGTGGCTAGACCTCCCGATAGCGTGGATTTGCCTCGCCGGCTTTGCGGCGGTGGTCGGGCATAACTGGCCAGTCTTCCTGAAATTCAGGGGAGGCAAGGGAGCAGCTACCGTAATAGGAGTGCTTGTAGCCCTCACACCGGTAGAACTGCTTATAAGTGCCGCTATAGTACTGATTCTCATCGCTATTACCAGAAATGTCAGACTGGCTCTTTTCGCTCTGGTCCTTACGCCGCTGTTCGACTGGATTTCTAATAAAGACCTTATTTATATCGTCTGCGCCCTGGGGCTTTTACTGTTTATCGGAATCAGAACCCTGATTGACCTCAGGGTAGAGATTGCTAAAGCAGGAGGGAAAAAGAACCTTATCATCGACAGGGAATACACACCCTGGCAGACCAGAAAAAACGGATAGAAGCAGTACCATGAAGAAAGTAGCCATCGTTACCGATACCACTGCCTGTGTCCCCGGGGAACACGTAGCCCGGTATGATATTGAAGTGGTGCCGGTGCAGCTTATTATTGAAGGCAGGACCTACCGGGACGGGATAGACATCAGCCCCACCGAGTTCTATAACCTGCTGCGCAAGGCCAAGAAATTGCCCACCACCTCCAGTTCCTCACCCGACTCTTACCTCGAGGCCTACCAGAACGCCAGCCGGAAAGCTAAGAACATCCTTTGCCTCACCGAACCATCCAAGTTCAGCGCCATGTTCGATTCGGCGTGGGTGGCCATGAATACCGCGAAAAACACTCTCCGCAACGTGGCTATTGATGTGCTCGAATGCACCACTGCCGCCGCCGGACAGGGACTGGTGACTCTGGCCGCCGCCAGAGCCGCCGCCATGGATAAACCACTGGAAGAGGTTAAGGAGATTGCTAAAAGCGTCATGACAAGGGTGAATTTATACGCCACCCTTGATACCCTTACCTACCTGGTCAGAAGCGGCCGCGTCCCGCAGACCGCCGCCCTCGTTAATTCGATTCTCAGTATCAAGCCTATCTTCACCCTTAACCACAGCGATGCCCATACCGTGGCCCTCCCCAGGACCATGAAAAGCGCCATGAATCGCATGCTGAAGCTGATGGCGTCGGCGGTAGTCGGAGGACAACCGCTGCACGTTGCTGTCATGCACGCCGATGCCCTGGGAGAAGCGATAACCCTCAAAGACAGGATTACCTCTCAGTTCGTATGCGAGGAGATTTTTATCACCGAGTTCACGCCGGTAATGGGTGTCCACACCGGGCCGGGACTGATCGGCGCGGCTTTCTATGGCGAGGAACCTGCGCAGTAATAATCCCTCACCTATTTTCGCTAATCTCAGGTTGTTCGTGTATTAGCTTTAACTTAGCTTCGTTTAGCTTCACCCAATTTCAAACCCACCCCTCTTAAACGCCCCTTTTTGCTTTATCCCCCCACCACCTAGCCAAACAGGCCAAAACAATTTATAATCTAGAGTATGGATACATCCAGAGATATTACACCCGCCCTTGATAAAACCGCGAGAGAGGCGGACCGCTGAAAGGAGACTTGAGATGGAGATAAAAACCGTAACTGGCGACCTTACCGGCATTAAAACCGGCGCCATAATAGTGAATCATTTCGAGGGGATGAAACGCCCGGACGGCGATACCGCCGCCGTGGACAAAGCCCTGGACGGAGCGATATCCCGGCTCATCAAACAGGGCGATATCAAGGGCAAGCTGAACGAAGTTACCCTCCTGCACAATCCCGGTAAACTCCCGGCGAGTCGCATCGCCGTGGTCGGCCTCGGCAAGAAAAAGGAGCTCAACATTAACAAGGTACGCGGCGCCATCGCCGAGACCTGCCGCTACCTGCGGGGAAAAGGCGTGACCAGCGCGGCCACCGGCGCCCAGGGGGCCGGGATAAATAATATAAAAATAGATGACGCCACTCAGGCCGTGACCGAGGGCGCCCTGCTCGGACTCTACACCTTCCGGCGTTACATCACCAAAAAGGAAAATGATTCCGGCGAGATTAAAGAGCTCATGATAGTCGGCCAACCAAAGGCAACGCTGACCAAAGCCATCGCCAGGGGCCGGATACTGGCGGAAGCCGCCAACTGGGCCCGGGACATGGTCAATGAGCCGGGCAACTTTATGACGCCGACTCACATGGCCGAGGCCGCCCAAGAACTGGCCGAGAAGTACGGGCTGAAGATTGAAGTGCTCGATAAAGAAAAGATGGCCGAACTGGGGATGGGAGGCTTGCTCGGCGTCGCCCAGGGGAGCCAGCAGCCACCCAAATTCATCATCCTCAGCTATAAAGGCAGCAACTCCGATAAAGTCGATGCGGCCCTGGTCGGCAAAGGCATTACCTTCGATTCGGGAGGTATTTCCATCAAACCGTCGGAGAAAATGTCCGATATGAAGGGAGACATGGCCGGCGGCGCTTCCGTCATGGCGACGCTGATTGCCCTTGCCTGGCTCAAGCCCGCGATTAACGTCACCGCGCTCGTTCCCACCACGGAAAACCTGCCCAGCGGCACGGCACTGAAACCGGGCGATATTATCAAGGCCATGAACGGCAAGACTATTGAAGTCCTTAACACCGATGCCGAAGGACGCCTGATTCTCGCCGACGCTTTGAGCTACGCCAAAAAGCTCGGCGCTAAGGCCATCATCGACGTGGCGACTCTTACCGGTGCCTGCATGGTAGCTTTGGGGAATATCTGCACCGGCGCCTTCAGCAACAACCAGGAGCTTACCGATAAGGTAATTGCCGCCGGGAACGAAACCGGCGAGTTAATCTGGCAGCTGCCGATGTACGACGAATACAAGGAGCAACTGAAAAGCGATATCGCCGATATCAAGAATATCGGCGGCCGGTACGGGGGAGCCATCACCGCCGCCAAGTTCCTGGAGGAGTTCATTAACGGCACTCCCTGGGTACACCTGGATATCGCCGGCACCTACGATACCGACAAAGAAAAGGGCTACCTGGTTAAAGGCGCTACCGGCGTGCCGGTGCGTACCCTTGTGAACGTGATTCTTTCTCTGGCAAAGAAATAATAATCTTGACTGTAAGGAGGCTGCAATATGAAAATCAAATGGTTGGGACATGCCGCATTCTTAATTACCTCGGATAGTGGCACCAGGATAATCACTGACCCTTACGAGACCAGCGAAGGTCTGAAGTACGGCGAGATAACGGAGTCGGCGGACATCGTAACCGTGAGCCACGACCACGGCGACCATAACAACGTGGCGGCGGTTAAGGGGAATCCTCAGGTAGTCAGAGATACGACTGTAGCCAAAGGCATTAATATCAAGGCCATTCCCACTGCCCATGACGACAAGGGTGGCAGCGAGAGGGGCAAGAATACGATATTTTGCTTCCAGGTCGATAGTATACGCGTCGTTCACCTCGGTGACCTCGGGCACCTGCTCACGGACAACCAGGTTGTGGAGGTGGGTAAGGTGCACGTGCTTCTTATTCCCGTGGGCGGACACTTTACCATCGATGCCAGGACAGCCGGCGAGGTCTGCGACCAAGTCAGGACCCGGGTAATCATCCCCATGCACTATAAAAACGATAAGTGCCTCTTCCCTATAGGCGGAGTGGATGAATTCATCAAGAGCAAGACCAACGTGACCCAGGTAAACGGCAGCGAAGTCGAGTTTACCGTGGCCGAACTGCCCACCAGCCCTCAGATTATGGTCTTAAAACCGGCTCTTTAGACATTTTCATTAAAGAAGCTGTAAAACATGAGTGAATACTGGGACGAGAGATTCCAGGCCGAAGGCAAGATATGGAGTGAACTGCCCAGCCCGACTGCCGGGCACGCCTTAGAGCTCTTCCGACGTAACAATGCAAAAAAGATTCTGGTTCCCGGCTCAGGCTACGGCCGGAACAGTAGATTATTTTCGACATCGGGCTTTGAGACAACCGGAATTGAAATTTCACGGTTAGCCTGTGAAGTGGCACGGGTATTCGACCCTCTTCCCCGGGTTTACAACGCCTCTGTCCTGGATATGTCATTCGATACCGACAAATACGACGCCGTGTACTGCTTCAATGTGCTGCACCTCTTCCTCGAAAGAGAGAGGAGACTTTTCATCCAGCAATGCGTCGATAAGGTAAAGACCACTGGACTCATGTATTTCACCGTCTTTTCCGAAAAGAGGCAACTTATGGCAAAGGCAGAAAAGTCGAGAGGAATACATATGAAAGCAAGCCGGGCAGGCCGGCGCACTACTTTACCGATGACGACCTTAAAGCACACTTTCAAAATATAGAGATAGTAGAAACGGGCGTTACGGAAGACACGGAAGACCACGGTGAAGGTCCGCATACGCATATCCTGCGGTATGTCTATGTAAGAGTATCATAATCGACAACACAGACTGGGAGTTTCCGTCCGTCAGGTATTCCCGCTGACCGCTCCAGGACTTATTGACTGACGACTTTTTTGGTTATTAAATCTTAAAATTCCCTCCGTTCCCCTAGAGGATATTGACTCCCTGTGGTAATATTATATAGGGGGTGAGGTTTCATCCGAAACAGGCTTTCGATTTGGAAATAAGCTGTATTATACTTGCAGGCGGTAAAAGTTTACGTCTTGGTTATGACAAGGTTTTAGAAAGGGTTGGTAATACAAGTCTACTCGAACAGGTAATATCCCACATAGACGCACTCAGTAATGATATCATAATCGTCACGGCGAAAGAGAGAACCTTCGCACCTTTGGCGAATCGCCCGAAAGTCAAAATGGTATCTGATATTTTCCCCGGGCAGGGTTCTCTGGGTGGTATTTATACCGGATTGGTAAAATCGAGTTCATTTTATAACCTTGTCATTGCTGCGGATATGCCTTTTTTAAACGAGCCCTTGCTGCGTTATATGATAGAGGTTTCAGATGGTTTCGATTTCGTGCTGCCGCGAGTTAAAAATTTATACGAACCGCTGCATGCCATTTATTCTAAAAACTGCATCGCCCCCATCGAGACCATGCTCGAACAGGGTAAGAAGGTTATCATCGAGCTTTTTGACCATGTAAAAGTGAGATATGTCGAAGATGAGGAGGTCGACAGGTTCGACCCCCAGCACCTGAGTTTCTTTAATATAAACACGAAAGAAGACCTGGAACGAGCCAAAAAGATTGCCGGAGGAGCCACCGATTAATGTTAAGCGTTGAAGAAGCACTGGATAAAATACTCAATGAATTAGACCCCCTCGAAGAAGAGTCAGCCCCCATTCTGGAATCGCTGGGACAGGTTCTCGCCGAGGATATAAAATCGGATATTAACGTACCCCCGCTGGACAATTCCGCGATGGACGGTTACGCCGTCAGGTCCGAGGACACGACCGGAGCCAGCGAGAAAACGCCTGTATTCCTGCGCGTTATTGGTACAGTCATGGCGGGCTCCATTTCACAGCAGGAGGTCATGCCCGGCACGGCGGTACGCATTATGACCGGAGCGCCGGTCCCCGCGGGCGCCAACAGCGTCATTCAGTTCGAGAATACCGACGACGAAAAACGCAAGGAATCGGCTCCCGGCCAGCCGCTTACCCGCGCAGGCATCTTTTCCGAAGCCAGTCTCGGCCTTAACATCAGAAAGGCGGGAGAAAATATTGCCAGGGGCACCGTCGTCCTGAAGAAAGGCACCGTCATCAGGGCCGCTGAAATCGGCTTGATGGCTTCCGTCGGCTACAGCCACGTCAAGGCTATCCGCCGTCCGGTGGTGGCTATTCTGTCTACCGGCAACGAACTCGTGGAAGTCGATAAACCCCTGCCCGAAGGCAAGATACACGATAGCAACGCCTACAGCATCGCCAGTCTGGTCAAGCGCCACGGATGCGTTCCCAGGATGCTGGGGATAGCCCGGGACGACGAAGAATCGCTGGTGAGCAAGCTCAAACAGGTACAGGACGCCGATATGCTGCTGACCACCGGCGGCGTATCCATGGGCGATTACGATATAGTAAAGGACATCATTACCAGGGACGGCGAAATGGTCTTCTGGAAGGTACGGGTCAAACCGGGGAAGCCCCTGGCCTTCGGTAAAATTAAGGGCAAAGATAAAAGCATACCGCACCTAGGCCTGCCCGGCAACGCCGTCAGCTGCATGGTAAGTTTCGAGCTGTTCGTCCGGCCGGCACTGCTGAAAATGATGGGGAAAAAGAACTTCGCCAAGCCCACCGTAGAAGCGATATTAGAAGATACCGTGAAGAACGACGCCGGACGCCGTCTCTACGACAGGGCCATAATCGAAAAGCGTAACGGCCATTACTATGCCCGGCTGACCGGCTCCCAGAGTTCGGGAATCCTGGCTTCCATGGGCTTGGCCAACGGGCTGGTGCTCATTCCCGAAGACACCAAAATTGTTAACAAAGGCGAAACCGTCCAGGTATTGATGCTGGACTGGAATGAAGAAGTAAACATTTAACCGAACGGTTATAATATGCACTCAATAATTTCTATCGTAGGAAAATCGCATTCCGGCAAGACGACCCTGCTGGAGAGTCTCATCGCCGAGCTGAAACGGCGCGACTATAAAGTGGCCATTGTTAAACACTCACACCATGCCAATGACCTAGACACCGCCAGCAAGGACACCTGGCGCTTCACCAAAGCCGGCAGCGAGATATCGGTCATTAACTCCCTGGACCACCTGGCCATCTACCGGCACACCGAGAATTATTTCGACCCGCAGGAGATATCCAAATTTATTATCTGGGACTATGACTTCATCCTGACGGAAGGCTTCAAGGGTAGCAACTACCCCAAGATTGAAGTCCTCCGCAATGAACAGGGTAAAGAATTGATAACCGACCCTCAGCAGCTGCTGGCGGTGGTCACGGATAAGCCGCTGGACGTGGATGTACCGCAGTTCTCCCGGGATGATATCGCCGGAATAGCCGACCTTATCGTAAGTAAGATAATTACCAGGCAAAGCGAAAATGATATCGACCTGATTGTTAACAGTGTTTCTACCCCCATCAGTCCGCCACTTAAAGACCTGCTGGTACGCACACTGTTGGCCATGATACCCGCTCCTCAAAATAACAGCGAAGTGAAAAGCTTGCATATTTCCCTGAGGAGGAAGAGTTGATATTTGAAGCCTCAGATTTTGTTTTTAAAGTGCCATCGGTAGTAGCCCGGGCACGGCGCGTCCTGATTAAACCCAGCGCCTCCTACCCACTGCCCTACCCGGTGACCACCAGCGCCGACATGCTGGCCTCCATCATAGCCAGTATCCGGCGGGTCAGTGATGCCGACATTCTCCTGCTGGAGGGCACCCCCGGTGGCATACCCACCCGCCCGATATACCAGGCGCTCGGTTATAACTTCCCGCGGGTGCTCACGCTGGATGTCAAGGACTGCATCTTCGTTGAGGTGGATAATCCACTGCCCAAGCCGTTTGTCATGCCGACTTTCTGGGTACCCAACGTCATATTGTCCAGCGACTATTTGATAACGGTAGCGCCGCTGAAGACGTATAACGGCACGGGTAGCTTCACCATTATGAACCTGCTTTCCCTGCTGCCGAGTATCAAGTACCAGGGGGAAAATCTGGGAGGCTGGGAGAGCCTTTACAGCCTGGGAATAGACAAGGTGCTGGCCGACCTCTATTTCACGCTCCCCTTCGACCTGGGAATAGTTGAAGCCAGACAGAAGTTCGCCGTCAGGGAAGACCCATCGGAGGGAGAAGTCGAGGAATACGACAAAGTATTTATCAACGAGCCTTATGAGGTCGACCTTGAAGTGGCCGACGCGCTGGGACTGAAGGTAGGATATCTCGACCTGATAAAGTCGGCCAAGGTAGAGCTCGAGGCTTAGTCAATCGATAGTCATCAATGCCAGCCTAATACCTGACACTGAAGCCTGAAAAATTCCCGGTATACTCCGCCCAGCTGGTGACGACCTTATCCACTCTGGCGGGGGGAGAGCCCTTCTCAAGATAGCCGACCATTTTCTCCAGCTGCGTTCTTTCCCCCTCCACCTTGACCTCCACCGTACCGTCGCGAAGGTTGCGTACGTAGCCGGTCAGCTTAAGCTGCTCCGCCCATCTTTGAACAAAGGCACGGAAGAAAACACCGTGCACACGACCGCGCACCGTCGCCTGAAGTGAAGCCAAATCAGCCATCAACAACCACTCCCGACCCTTCCAGACGTAAGGCTATACCTCTTCTTCCTCCTCCCTCTTCTTCCTCTTCCTGATTACCTCTACATTGGCTGGTGTCGTCGTAACGGTAATTTGGGGCAATTTTTTAGGGTCCTTTTTTGTCTTTCTCGACTCTCGATGCCTGTAATCGCGACTACCCATAATAACACCTCGCTAACGTGCCGGAGGTACTTCTAAAATCAGTTTAGCAAATAGTATCTCTCCCGTAAAGTCCCCGCATTGACTCATAATAAAAGTTGCCGAAGTCAGTGGTAATACTTCCTGCCGCTATCCAGGGGTTAAGGTTTTTTGTATATTATAAATATTACAGAAATTTGGTTAATTTTTATCACAAAGGTCTGGCTTCTGAACCAACTGCTTATCTGTCGCTGATAAAGACGCATAAATCTCTTTTACATGCTCTCGCTTCTCATGTAGAGATACTATTGCTTCAGCAATCTTATTAGCATCAGGCCAATCATTTGCATTTAAACTGAATACTGATTTTGATAACCCAATCTCAGGGGGAAATCCCACACTTGAATTTGAAACCATAAATACATGAGGCCTATTATTCATATACCTGCCTACATCAGCGACTAATACCCCCAATTTACGAACTGCTGAATAAGCTAGATTAAACTCCTCAACCGCATTTGAATATTCACGAATAGGGTCTTCTGCCATAACGCACCTCCATTTACCTCTTTTATCTAAATTATAATTATGTATAACTCTTTTGTCAAGTATTATGTCAATTAACCTCACCCCCTTTATCCCCCTCTCCAACCAGTTACATCGGAAGACACCTTTAATATTTTGTTTGGAGAGGGGGAATTTTAAAAAAGAGGGGCTTCGCCCCTCTTAGACACTCCTTTTTGAGATTTCTGGAATAGCCTTAAATAAAACCTCTCCCTTTCGTAAAGGGAGACCGAGAGGGATTTAAGAACGAGAAATCCCCCTTAATCCCCCCTTTCTTTCCCTTATGTCATTGCGAGCGAAGCGAAGCAATCTCTATTTCCGATGTTGGAGATTGCCACGCCTGCGTGCCATAACGCACTTCGGCGTGCAGGCACGTCGCTGCGCTCCTCGCAATGACGTGTGCGGGGGGGTAACGTTTATCCAACCGCCGTATCATGTTATAATCAACGTTGAGATGAGAGAGTTTATTAAAATCACCGCCTTCATCCTCATCATCGTGGGCACCGCCGGCCTGCTGCTGAACGAGTTCGTCCTCGACGCATCAACAGCCCTGACACTTACCTTTGCCGGGGTGAACGTCATCGGGCTTATCTGCCTGGCAATCGCCCACTACACCAAGCAAAGTAAAAACGCCTCTTGATTAAAAAACAATCTTCAATTAAAATATAATCGTAAAAACGTGGGCCAATAGCTCAGCTGGTTAGAGCGCAGTCCTGATAAGACTGAGGTCCCTGGTTCGAGCCCAGGTTGGCCCACCACTTCATACCGAGGAGAATACTGGCATAGCACCCATACTGCGGACCGATTCTCCCCAGCTTGTGCAGTAATCTAAGATAGCAACCTGCGTTGCCGGTCAGCCCGGAGTTAGCAGCATCTAGTAAAAGTAAAGATGGAGGAAAAACAATGCCAACAGGTCAAATACTGAAAGAACTATCCCGGTATAAAATAGGCACCTTCGCCTATATCATCCACAGACACTCACTCCTTCGCCCGGACAAGGAGGCCTATATCTACGGGGAACAGAGGTTAACCTACGCCGAGTTCAACGCTAAAGTAAACAGCCTGATACACGCCCTGCAGGGACTCGGCATTAGCAAGGGAGACTCCATCGGCATCCTGTCCTGGAACTGCCTCGACTACGCTATCGTCTACGGGGCGTCGATGAAGGGCGGCTATATACTATCGCGTTTCAATCCCAGGCTCAGCGCTAAGGAACTGGACTACCTCATTAACTACTCGGAAGTCAACACCCTTTTCATCGGCCCGGAGATGGTAGCCGCCACCGAATCGCTACGTTCCCATACCCCCGGTGTCAAACATTACGTATCCCTCGAAGAAAGCGCCCCCGATATGACTTTCATCCAGGACCTGTATAATTCCAACCCTACGGAAGAACCCGATGTACAGGTTGACGAAGACGATAAATCCTTTATTATTTATACCAGCGGCACCACCGGCGTACCACGCGGCGCAGTATATTCCCACCGCGAGGCCTGGGACGATTGCCGCATCTACATTATCAACCAGAGCATCCAGCCTGACGACAGGCATATCCAGGTATCACCCATGTTCCACATCGCCGGGGATACCATGGTTCGTTCTCTCCTCTACATCGGCGCCTGCAACACCATTATGAAAAACTTCGACCCGGTGACCACCCTGCAGCTAATCCAGGACGAAAAGGCCACCCATGTATCCATCGTACCTACCCACCTTGTAGCCATGCTCGCTGTGCCCGATATTCAGAAATACGATGTCAGCAGTCTTAAGTTTATCTGGTACGGCGGTTCGCCGATGCCCCTAGAAGTGTTGAAAAGAGGAATGGCAACCTTCGGGAATATCTTCGGGCAGGGCTACGGACAGAGCGAAAGCGGCCCGGCCATCTGCCACCTTTCTAAAGAAGACCACGAAGCGCTGGGAAAACCGGAGGAAAAGATACTCACTTCTACCGGCCAGCCGGATATCGGCGTGCAGGTCAGAATCGTGGACGACAAAGGTAACGATGTAAACCCCGGTGAAATGGGCGAAATTATTGTCCGCAGCAAGCACAACATGCTGGAATACTGGAAGAAACCCGAAGATACCAGCAATACCATCGTCGACGGCTGGCTGCATACCGGCGATATCGGCTGTTATGATGAAAACGGCTACGTTTACATCGTCGACCGTAAAAAGGACATGATTATCACCGGCGGCGAGAATGTTTTCCCTAGGGAGGTAGAGGAAATTCTCTACCGGCACCCCGACATCCATGAAGCGGCGGTAATCGGCATCCCCGACCCGTACTGGGTAGAAAAAGTACATGCCGTCGTCTGTTTAAAGCAGGGTGCCAGCTGCACCGCCGAAGAACTGATTGCCCTCTGCAAGAAGAACCTGGCCGGCTACAAAGCCCCCAAATCAGTAGAGTTCATGGATTCGCTGCCCAAGAATGCTGCCGGGAAGATAATGAAGCGGGAGCTGCGGGAAAAATACTGGGCTGACTCGAGTAGAAAAATCTAGGCCTACTCAGTTATTTCTGTGAAAATACCTGAATCCCTCTCCCTCGATGGGAGAGGGTATTTCTTTCAATCACCGCCGGTAATTTTCCGTTCAAAACCCATAAATTGGGTGATAACACCATTCCCAAATCCAAGCTAAAGCCCAATCGCCTGCGTGCCCGTCAGGTTATTCTATTATCAGCCGACACGTGAAGGTTGAACCTATGAGCAACTACAAACTCCGGGTCTGGCCCGGCGCGCTGGTAATGCTATGTCTACTGGCAAGCTTCTGGGCTCCTGCCGTGATGTCAGGCGATAACAAGGCATTTGCCCAGTCCATCGAGGCTCCTGACCTCGTTATCGAATCGATTTCATGGTCGCCGGAAGTGCCGGTAATCGGCGATACGGTGACATTCACCGTGACCATAAAGAACCAGGGGGACAGCCAGGCCGGGACTTCCCTTATCGCTTACTACATCGATGACACCTTTCTCTATTCAGATGACGTCGACCAGATAGACCCCGATACCGCCATTACCAATACCTTTAACTGGCCGGCACAGGCGGGCGAACACACTATCACGGCAGTTATCGACTATGGCAACAGCATCGCCGAGGCCAACGAGGACAACAATGAAAAAACATATGCTTTCTCCGTCATCGCTGCCGACCTCGTTATTGAAGAAATAACCTGGTCGCCGGAAAATCCGTCAGCCGGCAACACGGTAACCTTCACACTGGCTATCACAAACCGGGGTAACAAAAGGGCTGCCGGCTTTTTCATAGATTTCTATATCGACGGGAACTCTAGAGGCCACCGACTGGTCCTGCCGATGGTCCCTGGAGATAGCGCTAACGTGACCTATACATGGATAGCTTTATCAGGCTCACACAACATCATGGCAGTTGCCGACGTGTTGAATCAAATTGACGAGAGTGATGAGACCAACAATCATAAGATGGTAAACTACGCGACCGCCGCCCCCGACCTCATCATCAGCTCGATAACGTGGTCGCCGGAAGCGCGCACAGAAAGCAGTAATGTAACATTTACGGTAACAGTTAAAAACCAGGGAAGCGGTACGGCCGGTAATTTCGTGCTGGCCTATTATATTGACGATGTCTGTCAGGACACTGCCTACATCGGCAGGCTAAGTCCCGGTGCCACAACTACCGGGACATTTTCGCAAGTTATCGGGGGAGATGCTCACACGTTCAAAGCGGTTGCCGACGCCGCCAACAGCCTTACAGAGACAGACGAAAACAATAATACCGGGACGGCAACCCTGCCTGCCCTGGCCCCCGACCTTATCATTCAGAGTATTTCGTGGTCACCGACGACACCATTGATAGCCCACAAGGTAATCTTCACGGTGACTATCAAGAACCAGGGCATAAGACAGGCAGCTTACGCCGACCTGGATTTCTACGTCGACAGTTACTCGCCTTTTCACCATCGGTTATCAGGGATTTCCGCCGGGTCAACCACTACAGCAACCTTCCCCTGGGTAACGCAAAATAGTTCAATTACAGTCAGAGCAGTTGTCGACGAGAAAAATATTGTTATCGAAAGCAATGATACCAACAACTCGCTCACGAAAACGGTAGCCTTCACAACCCCTTCTCCCACCGCCGACCTTATAATCGAAAGTATTACCTGCACGCCGGTAAATCCGCCTGTTGATGATACGGTTACCATTACGGCGGCTATCAAGAACAATGGTTCCGGAAAAGCCAGTCCGTCCCACGTCGCTTATTACATCGATGACACCCTGCTAAATGCGGTTTACGTTAATTCAATAGAAGCCGGTGATACCGTTACGAATACCGCCACATGGTCAGCCGCAGCCGGCACACACACCATCAGGGCAACAGCCGACTGTAACAACAGCGTTTCAGAGACTAACGAGTCCAATAACGAAATCTCGGCAGTTCTATCAATTCCGGCTCCCGACCTGACTATTCAAAGCATCACATGGTCGCCGCTGGTTCCGACAACGGGTGATGATATAACCTTTACCCTGACTATCAAGAATAACGGAGACCTTAAAACCGGTGGTTCTTTCGTGAATTACTACATAGATAACGTCTACCTGGGCAATCATAATGTTGAAAGTATTAAGCCCGGGGCCACAATCACAAGGACTTTCACGTGGAAGGCCCAGTCAGAGTCGCACGTTTTTAAGGCAATAGTCGATAAAGCCAATGAAATTATCGAAGGTGACGAATCCAATAACGAGAGAGTGGTTGTTCTCCCCGCCCCCGATCTTACTATCGAAGGGATAACATGGTCGCCGGCCGAGCCCTCCGAGAATAGCACGATAACCTTCGTGATAACCATCAGGAACCTCGGCCTCAGCCCGGCCGATTCCCCATATCTGGCCTGCTATATTGACGATACTTTACAGACCAATTTACGTATCAACTCCATCGCCGCCGGTGCGTCCGCCGCGGGTACTTTTACCTGGACAGCCCAATCCGGAGAACACGTTTTCAGGACGGTTGCCGACGGAAACGACAGCATTACCGAAAGCGATGAATCCAATAACGAGAAACTAATCAACCTCGCTGATTCAGGAGCACTGGCGGAGTCGATTCCGGCACCGGAACCCGTAACCGAAGCAGAGCCTGTGGTCACCACCCAAATTAACGAGCCAGTAGAAAGCGACACTTCCATTATTGAAACCGTCGAAGCCCCACCCACTGATAACACGACCGGTGAAGAGGACATCGCCGCTAATATCGCCGATGATTCCTCAGCCGGGTGGCAGGGGATTCTGATGAACCGCTGGCTAATTATCGGTGTCGGCGTACTGGGCGCGGCCATCATCATCGTGCTACTGCTGTTGAGAAGAAGGGCCAAGCAAGCCTAGTATTATGTCAAGCGCCCTGTTCCGGGATACCCGGCCGGCGGCAGGGACTATTGCTTCGGCAGTATGTCGATTATCGACGGTAGCGGCACAGTAAGCACAGGTCATGCCGGTAACGTGAATACGAACCCTCTGCGATTTTTAGTCTTCGTTGACATGGCAAACTATCCAGTATATCTAACCATAGCATAATCAAATAATGGCCGGATGTATGTGGCCACCATCTCACAAATATTAATCAGATTTTAATATTTGGCTGCTATTCTCTTTATAGAAAGTTAGTTGAAAGGAGGTGACACAATATGTGGCGAAGCAAGAAATTCATTCTCACCGCGCTGTTGACAGTGGTCGTTCTGGGCGGAATTATGGGCGGTTATGCCGTGGCTAACGCGGACGATGAGGACACCAGCCGGCCCCAGACAAGCGGTATAAACCTGCTGGGCAGGGTCGCTGAAATCTACGAAAATAACACGGGCGTTGCCATCGACTCAGAGGAACTTCAAAAGGCCTTTAACGAGGCCAGAGATGAGCTGGGAATTCAAGCCCACGACCGACTCCGCCAGAGGCTGCTAGACGAAGGCGTAATGACCCAGGAACAGCTCGACGAGCTTGAGCAGTGGCTGGAATCGCGACCAGACTTCCAGTCCGACGAATTCAAGGAGTGGCTGGAATCCAGGCCTGATATTCAGTTACCGTTTGGCCCGGGGAACGAAGACGGCAGGAAACAATTCGGCAACATGTTCCGCAGCTTCCGCGGGTTCGGTAAAGGATTTGGCGGCGGATTCCACGGCTGGTGCGTGCCTGATAACACGGAAGAATAAACACATCAGCTTTTCAAGATATAATCCACACTTATTAAGGGAGGGGGAAATTCCCCCTCCTTTTTATTTATTTAATATTTTCTTAACATTTGTGTTATAACATTACATGAAACCAGTAAAATGCGGAGGATTAAGAGATGTCAGGGAAAAAGGTCCTGGTAGTCGATGATGATGTCAAAACGGTAGAACTGGTCAAGCTCTACCTGAACCGTGACGGCTACCGCGTTCTCACCGCCTATGACGGTAATGAAGCCCTGAAATTGGCCCGTGAAAACCAGCCGGACCTGATTGTACTGGACCTCATGCTGCCCGGCATCAACGGACTCGAAATATGCCGTATTCTCCGGGAAGAGTCCGACGTACCTATTATCATGCTTACCGCCCTGACGACGGATGACGACAGGTTGACCGGCCTGGACCTCGGCGCCGACGACTACGTAACCAAGCCTTTCAGTCCCCGGGAGCTGGCGGCCAGGGTACGGGCGGTGCTGCGCCGCCTGCCTGGAGAGCGCGGGCCGGAAAAAATCGAGCACGGCGCACTTACCGTCAATTTCCTGAAACATGAGGCATTCCTGGAAGACAAGCCGCTGAACCTTACGCCGATTGAATTTAAAGTGCTGGGCGCCCTTGCTAAAGAGCCGGGTCGTGTTTTCAGTCGGGCGCAGATTATCGAAAAGGCGCTCGGTTATGATTTTGACGGCTTCGACCGCACTATCGATGTCCATATCCTTAAACTGCGCCGAAAACTGGAGCCGGACCCCCGCCACCCCCGGTACATAAAAACGGTATACGGAGCCGGCTACAAGCTCATGGAGGCAAAAGGTGATACATAGCCTGAACTTTCGCCTCCTGGCCGCTTTCGCCCTCGTTATAATCGTCATCATCGGCTCCGTTTTCTTCTTTACCTACCATACCACCCGCGGTGAAATCAGCCGTTTCGGAGAACGCGTGGAACTGATGCAGGATAAAAGGATGGAACTGGAACTATCCCGCTATCACCAGGCGGTAAGAAGCTGGGAGGGCGTGCAACCCTTCGTCGTCCAGTGGGGCAAACTCTACGGACGGCGGATTATACTGACCGATAACGAAGGCACGGTGGTCGCAGACTCCGATGAAAGACTTCTGGGCAGTCCGTACACGGAAGCCGAGCCCGGCCAGCCCATGTCGCCG
>DAOUEB010000115.1:0-6995 GCA_034430675.1 Dehalococcoidales bacterium | reverse complement strand
ACGGTCGACGGCAGTAACGGCAAGGTCTATCCGGGCAAGATTGAGATTCAGACCGATGTCAAGGTACGCGCCCGTGGCGAAGTCCTCACCAAGACCAAGCTCCTGGCCAACCTGGCCCAGCCGGATATCGTTGACCGTGTCGCCAAACGTGATGTCGACGGCATCGGCCTGCTGCGTGCCGAGTTTATGATTGCCGAAATCGGCGAGCACCCCAGCGCCATGATTGAGCAGGGCCGCGGTAACGAGTTCACCGAAAAGCTCGCTCACGAGCTGACCATATTCGCTGCGGCTTTCTACCCGCGCCAGGTGGTCTACCGAACTAACGATTTCAAATCCAACGAATATAAAGCCCTCAAGGGCGGCGAAAAGTACGAAGAAGACGAAGAAAATCCCATGATTGGCTACCGGGGAGCATCGCGATACATCACCGATATTGAGACTTTCAAGCTGGAACTGGCCGCCATCAAGAAGGTCAGGGAGCAGTACGACAACCTCTGGGTGATGATTCCCTTCGTCCGCACGGTGGCGGAACTGGAACGCACCGTCAAGATTATGGCCGAAGAGGGACTGAAACGCTCCGACAAGTTCAAGCTCTGGATGATGTGTGAAGTGCCCTCCAACGTCATCCTCCTGGAGAAATTCCTGGCTGTCGGCGTTGACGGGGTCTCCATCGGCTCTAACGACCTCACCCAGCTGACCCTGGGTATCGACCGTGACAGCTCCAAGCTGGCCGAGACCTTTGACGAGCGCAACGATGCCGTCCTCATGTCGATAGAAAAGGTTGTCAGAGGCTGTAAAGCCCTGGGCGTTACCTGCTCTATCTGCGGTCAGGCTCCCTCCGTTTACCCCGAAATTACCGAAAAACTGGTGGAGTGGGGCATTACCTCGGTCTCCGTCAGCCCCGATATGATTGACATTACCCGCGATATTATCGCCGCAGCCGAAGCAAAACTGGGCATCAAGTGATTGGACAATTTAACATACGCCGGATGAGTGAGGAGAGAGAAGAAAGCCTCTCCCCCCATGCCGTTAAAAGCAAACTGTCGCGCGGCCGTCAGCGGCACGAGGAGCCGTGCCCGGTGCGCACCGCTTTCCAGCGCGACCGCGACCGCATTACCCACAGCAAGTCGTTCCGCCGCCTCAAGCATAAAACGCAGGTCTTCATCGCCCCCCTGGGCGACCATTATGTCACCCGGCTGACTCACACTCTTGAGGTCTCCCAGATAGCCCGCACCATATCGCGCGCCCTCAACCTCAATGAAGACCTTACGGAGGCGATAGCCCTGGGTCACGACCTGGGGCATACCCCTTTCGGTCACGTGGGCGAGGACGTGCTCGACGAACTCTACCATGATGGATTCCGCCACAACGAACAAAGCCTGCGTGTCGTCGACCTTCTGGAGAAGGACGGGAAGGGACTGAACCTCACCTGGGAGGTCAGGGACGGTATCGTCAACCACTCCAAGTCGGGCGTGGCTGTCCTCGGCCAGGACTGGGGCGAGGTGGGTACTCTCGAAGGAGAAGTGGTTAAAATCTCGGACATGGTCGCTTATATCAACCATGATATCGGCGATGCTATCCGGGCGGGAATCCTCACCGAGGGAGATTTACCCCTTGAAATCGTTGAGGTACTGGGGCTTTCTCACTCGCAGCGCATCAATACCCTGGTCTCGGATATTATCGAAAGCTCGTGGGACGTACGCATTTGTGATATAATTAAAGAGGAACCCGCGATAAAAATGAGCCCCCTGGTACTGACATCGGCCAATGCCTTACGCGATTTTCTCTTTGAGAGAGTTTATAATCCGCGTTCCGCCGGGGCGGAATCGCAACAAGCGGAAGAAGTGGTGCGGTTTCTCTACCGGTACTTTAACGAACACGATGATAAGCTGCCTGCGGAATACCGCCTTTACAGCGATACCACCGCGCGGAGAGTCGTCGACTATATCGCCGGCATGACCGACCAGTATGCCCTCCGACTGGCGGAAGAGCTGAAATAAGGGGAGTTAAAGAGGGGCTTTGCCCCTCTCAGAAACAAAAGTCATTGCGAGGGAGCGCTAGCGACCGTGGCAATCTCTATCTATCGTTTAAGCTAATCATAGGGATTGCTTCGCCTTTCCGACTTCGTCGTCTATGGTCTCGCAATGACAGGAAGTCTAACGAATGATTACTATTATAGACTATAACGCCGGTAACATAAAAAGCGTGCAGCGTGCCTGCGCCGAGGTTGGCGTCCAGGCCATCGTCACCAGCGACCCCACCACCGTTACCAGCGCAGAAAAGATTATCTTTCCGGGGGTCGGCGCCGCCCCCAGCGCCATGGCATACCTTGAGAAAAAAGGGCTGGGTGTCGCCCTGACAAAAGCATTCGAGGCGAGAATCCCGATTCTGGGGATTTGCCTCGGGGCGCAGATTATCCTGGATAGCTCCGAGGAAGGCAACCAGAAATGCCTCGGACTGGTCCCGGGGAAAACCGTCCGTTTCAGAATAAGAAATAAGCTGCTCAAGATACCGCACATGGGCTGGAACGAAGTCAAAGTAGTCCAGCCCCACCCCCTGCTCGACGGTATCCAGCCGGGGGACGAGTTTTACTTTGTCCACTCGTTCTATCCGCAGCCTGCCGATAAGAAAGACGTCTATGCTGTCTCCAGTCACGGCGGCGACTTCTGCGCGGCGCTGGGAAGCCGCAACCTGTTCGCCATGCAGTTCCACCCGGAAAAAAGCGGCCGACTGGGACTGCAAATACTGGAACGCTTCGCCCGCTGGGACGGCACCTTGACAGGTTAATCAAGAGAGGGTGTAAAATATCAGCCATGCTCAGTAAAAGATTGGTAGTCTGCCTGGATGTCCGCGGCGGCAAGCTCGCCAAGAGCATTAAATTCGTCGATACCAAGGATATCGGCGACCCCATTGCCAAAGCTCGCCAGTACTATGAGGACGGGGTCGACGAGCTTGTCTTCTACGATATTACCGCCTCGCGGGAAAATCGCGACATCATGATTAACTTCGTGGAGGAAGTAGCCCGGCAGATTTTCATTCCCTTCTCGGTGGGCGGGGGTATCCGTTCCGTGGAAGACGCCACCAGGCTGAGGAATGCCGGCGCCGAGAAGGTGAACGTCAATACGGCCGCCGTCAAGCGAAAGGAGCTTATCTCGGAAATAGCCCGCGCCATCGGCTCCCAGAGCACCATCCTCTCCATGGATATCAGGAGGGTGGAACCGACCCAAGAGATGCCCTCGGGATATGAGATGGTCGTCAACGGCGGCGTCACTCCCACAGGCATCGACGGCCTCTGGTGGGCGAAAACGGGCGAGGAGCTGGGCGCCGGCGAACTGGTGATTAACTCCATCGACGCCGACGGCACCAAAGACGGCTATGAACTGAACCTCACGCGGATGATTGCCGACTCCGTCGGCATTCCCGTCATCGCTTCGGGTGGAGCCGGTAAGCCGGAGCACCTTTATGATGTTCTTACCGAAGGCCATGCCGATGCCGCGCTGGTCGCCTCAATCGTTCACTACGGCGAATACACCTGCCGTAGCTTGAAAGAGCACCTGCATAATCGCGGCATCAAAGTGCGCCTGAATTACTGAATTACGACTCCTTTCGATTTTGATTGTACAATATCAGCCGACTGTCATTGCGAGGAACGTAGTGACGAAGCAATCTCTACTCAACTTGAAAAAGGGAAGTATCACCGTCAAAAAAGTAGTATAATATATACCTATTCATTAATTGACCATGAGCGCTATCGACGAAGTAAAGCAGAAAACGGATATTGTCGAGGTTATCGGCCAGTACGCCACTCTGAAAAAAGCGGGGCGGAACCTGACGGCGCTATGCCCTTTCCATAGTGAGAAAAACCCGTCATTCTTCGTCTACCCGGAGCAGCAGAGCTGGCACTGCTTCGGCGCCTGCAATACCGGCGGCGATGTCTTCGCCTTCGTCATGAAAAAAGAAGGGCTCGATTTCGGGGAGGCGTTACGGATGCTGGCGCAACGGGCGGGGGTCACCCTGCCGACAAGAATGGAGCCCGGCAGCCGAAAGGAAGAAAAAGAAGAATTCTACCAGGTTAACGAAGCGGCCGCTCTGTATTTCAATAACCTGCTGCTCAACTCCCCGGCGGCGGAAAAAGCCAGAAGCTACGTGGAAAAACGGGGGTTCTCACAGCAGACTATCGCCGATTTTCAGCTCGGCTTCAGCCTGGACAGCTGGGAAGCCTTGAAACAGTACCTGAAGGAGAAAGGCCACAGCGAAGCGACCATGCTCACCGCCGGCCTGCTGTATCAATCAGAGGACGGCAAGACCCACGACCGCTTTCGCGGCAAGCTGATGTTCCCCATCCGCGATAGTCGGGGACATGTCACCGGCTTTGGCGCCAGGGTACTTGACGACTCGTTACCCAAATACGTGAACTCCCCCCAGACCCCGACCTTCGATAAGAGCGGCACCGTGTATGCCATCGACCGCGCCGCCCCGGAAATAAGGAAGCAGGATGCTGCCATCATTATGGAAGGTTACATGGATGTCATCACCGCCCACCAGAACGGCATCACCAACGTGGTCGCCTCCATGGGCACGGCGGTCACGGAAACGCAGGTAAGTATTTTAAAAAAGCTGAGTCGTAACACGGTGCTCGCCCTGGACGCCGACGCTGCCGGCGAAGAAGCCATGCTACGCACCGTCGGCTACGAGAATATCCTGAATGCCGAGATGAGGGTTATCGTTCTCCCTCAGGGCAAAGACCCGGACGATATTATCCGGGAAGACATTAAATTATGGCAGGAACTGGTCGCTAACGCGCTGCCCATAGTCGATTTTACCTTCGATAAAGCTATCTCGCCGCTGGACCTGACGACCGCCCGGGATAAGTCGCTCGCCGTGGAAAGGCTCCTGCCCATCGTGGCGGAAATAAACGACCCCATCCGACAGGCTCATTACCTGCAAAAGCTGGCCGGACTGGTGGAAGTGGATATGAATACCATCAAAGCGTCACTGAGTCGCATCAAACCGCCTCCGGTAAGACGCCGGGCACCAGCCGCGAAACCGGCAACGATAACACAGGGCATCCGCCCGCTGGCATCCAACGCCCGTGAGGAATACCTGCTGGCGCTACTTCTACAAAACCCTGAGCTTAAGAATGAAATAGAGGAACTCTCTCCCGAATATTTTGAAAGCACCGAAAACCGGGAAATCTTTAACGCCTGGCGGGAGGTCAAAGAATTATCTTCCTTGAAAGAAAAGCTCAACCCCGCCATTCACGAGCATCTCGACGTTATAATAAACAGGAAGCTGCCGGAAACCAGAAACAATGTCGAGCAAAAGCTGAGTGATAGTATCATGCAGCTTAAGATAAAATATCTTAAAAACATGGCCGCCAGGAAAGCGGAATCGGGCGAAGCCGACATCGACCCTGCTCAGTTGCAGGAAGATATAAAAATCAGCGCACAGTTACGGGAGCTGGAAGCCCGCAAGGGCCGGAAACGAACAGGTGCAAGGAGATAATTATGGACAAGGATAAGAATGAGCTGGATTCGCTGCATAACCGTGAGAATTTTGAGGATATGCCGCCTCACGAAATACTGAATACCGGTGCGAAATCGGATTCGCTGTATGGCAAGTCTGCCAAATCCGACGAAGAAATGGAAGACGAGGACATTTCTGAAACCAGCAAAATATGGTCCAGGACCAAGGATTTGAATGTCGGAAAAGCCGGCTCGTCGCCGGAAATAGAACTGGAACTCCCTCAGGAAGACACGACCGAGCAGGATATCACCGACGACCCCGTGCGCATCTACCTTCACGAAATCGGCCGCGTACATCTCCTTACCGCCGCCGACGAAAAGACCCTGGCCAAGCAGATGGAAGAGGGCAAACACATCAACAACATTAAGCAGGAATACACCCAGAAACACGGCCGGCAACCTGCCACCACCGACATTATACTGGTTATGCTCCAGAACCTGGGGCAATCCTCCCAGCTTATTCATCTCCTCCAGGAACAACTCGGTCTGCCGCAGACCAACGGCTTAATTGAAAGCGTTTACCATGACAAACTGCAGGAGACTATTGACAACGCCATAGACCCGCAGATTATTCACGATATCGCCACAAAGCTCGACAAAAGCGTCACCGAAACGGAAGAAATGTTGATTAACCTGTCACAGGGCAGCCGACTGGCTCCCGAAGCCGTCCGCGACGCTATCGGCAGCGACATCTTATTATCCGATATCGACAGGCTGGCCGCCGACCCGACATTTATTTCTACCGTCCAGCCCAGGGAAAGGCAGTTCTCAATATACTTCGCCGAAATTATCCGCGGGGGCAAGAAGGCGGAAAGGCACCTCATCGAGGCGAACCTGCGCCTGGTGGTCAGCGTCGCCAAGAAGCACATCGGCCGGGGCATGTCCCTGCTCGACCTCATTCAGGAGGGCAATATCGGACTGATGAGGGCCGTGGAGAAGTTCGACTACCGTAAGGGCTATAAATTCAGCACCTACGCCACCTGGTGGATTCGCCAGGCGCTGACCCGTGCTATCGCCGACCAGGCCCGCACCATCCGCATCCCGGTGCACATGGTAGAGACCATCAACCGACTGCTCAGAATCAGCCGCCGCCTTGCCCAGGAGTACGGCCGGGAACCCACCTCACGGGAGATTGCCAAGGAGATGGAAGTATCCTCGGAGAAGGTCAGGGAAATCGTCAAGGTATCGCAGCTGCCCATATCCCTGGAATCGCCCATCGGCGAGGAGGAAGACAGCCCCCTGGGCAACTCCATCGAGGACAGGAACGCCCTACCGCCGGTGGATATCGCCTCCAAGCAGCTTCTCAAGGAGCAAATCGAGGATGTCCTGGGAACGCTGACCCCCCGCGAGCAGCGCGTCCTCCAGCTCAGGTTCGGCCTGGAAGACGGGCGCAGCCGCACTCTGGAAGAAGTGGGCGTGGAGTTCAACGTAACGAGAGAAAGAATCCGCCAGATTGAAGCCAAGGCCCTG
>DAOUEB010000114.1:0-7667 GCA_034430675.1 Dehalococcoidales bacterium | reverse complement strand
TTACCATACCGGAGGCTTTAGCGGTAGAGCAGCTGGAGGGCACCTTCCGGGAGCTGGACAAATACGGGCTATCCGTCGGGCAATTGATAATCAATAACGTCGTCAAGACTGAGGAATCGGAATTTTTACAGCTAAAAGCCCGGCAACAGCAGGCATACCTGAAACATATTTATGAGAAATACTCACACCTGAAAATCAGCGAAATCCCCATGTTTCCGCAGGAGGTCAAGGGGCTTCAAAAGCTGAGAGAGGTAGTAAAAATACTTTTTCAATAACTGCGTAAATGCGCAACTGCTCAACGGCGAGGGAAGACCTGGCGCTATAGAGTGCAAAGTTAAAGCTTGTGTCCGGTTAAACTGTATCTGTTAATCAACAGTTTGGAGTGAGCCTATATATACATTATATTAAGAGTTTTGCTCCAGGCTTACTATCATTGTCTACCTAACTCTTTCTATTACAGTGGTAATCTCATAGCTTTTTGTTTCTTCAGGAACAAAACAGCCATAGCCTACCCTCATTTCATGTGTCTCTCCTGGTTCTAGTATCCAAACGGTAAGCCCGCCTTCCTCTGCAAATATTTCTTTCTCAGACCCAACAACGTTATTAGAAGCATCTTTAAATTTGACTTCAACATACCAACCCACTCGGGGACCCCCCAATGATGACCATCCAATTGGTTCACTTGAAATGTTTGTGACTTCAACCATTAAGGCTATAGATGAATCTCCTGCTTTTACATAATGGTTTACGTCTATCTTACCCTCTGCTTCCGGGGATTCAATGTAGCTTCCGGTAATCTGCGGAATATTTTTGTATTCCATTATTATTTCGTAGCCTTTAGTTTCGTCTGAGGAAAATAAGGTGACTTCTTTGGATTTCACTTCTTTTGGCATAAGTTGAAAGTATAGAGATTTGGGCTCTCCAAGGGGCTTTCCAGTTTCGTCTTTAGAAATCACCTTAAGTGTAAAGGTGTGGTATTTATTACCAGCACCTATTTCAATCGAGTTGTCAGAAATATTTTTTATCGTAGCCTCAATGGCAGGCTCTGGAAAAACTGAAGATTCATTAAATACTCTTGTAACGCTGTGTGACACTTTCAGTTTGCCCACCGCCTCTGGGCAGCTAGTGTAAACTCCTTCAATTCCTCGTTCTTTAACAATTGAAGGTTCTTGTGTCGGAGGTGGGGTAGGCTCTGGTGTTGACACCATTGCTGAAGTGGTACCCTTCGGCCTCCACCTTGCTGGTGGATAAGCCCATCCTAAGTAGGAGCCGATTAGTCTCCCCTGATCCAATTTTCCGACCTGTTCAACATCATCAATTCGCACCTTGCCGTACGAATGGATTATCCTTCCGTCTCCCAAATAAATACCGACATGGCCAAACTGATTTTCCTCCGTCTTACCGAAGAAAATTAGAGCACCCCGTGGTGTATTTCTCCAGCTGTCAGATTCCTTAAGAATGAGGTCAAAATCTTCATCCCCATTGACCGCGTCCAACGCAGATGTCCATGTTCCTTCTGGAATTTCTGCTGGAGGATCACCCTGTTGCATAAATGCATTAGCTGTAAAACGCAGACAAAGTTCGTACCAATGGCGACTACCAAGATTATTTTGTGCCCACGTAATTGCCGCTTCAGCCCAGAGTTCAAAGTCAGCAGGTTCGGAAGTTGGTGTTGGTGCTGGAGCTGGAGCTGTCGGCTTCATAGCCTGCTGTTTCTCCTTTACCCAGATGCTACCCTCTTCAAGAGATATAGTATCTCCTTTTATATTGCCTTTCCAGGTCAGGCCGAAAAACTCAAAAATGAGATATATTTCGTCACCATCAAGCTTCCACTCCCCACTCACTCCAGATTCGCCCGGTGCATAAACATAGAGGGTCCCGTCTTTCTTAAGCTCGAGAATGTTACCTTTATCGTAGTCTTTACTACCCTGCGTACAAAGATATGTGCCTGAAACATCAGATTTCTCAGCTCCGCATGACAGTGAGCCAGATATCAATGATAGAGTAATTACCAGCAGCAATAATTTTCGCATCATCGCTCGCCTCCCGTTGCTTAATCGATGACATAATTATAATCCTTTGAAATTGCTATTTTCAATAGTTATGACTGTAAGAATACACTACCATTGATAAATTTCTCACCTAGTTTATCCGCCCGCTATCTGTCAAGCCCTTTTTCACCCCTTGACCACGGCTATGGGTCTCGTTCTGGCCACCTTTTTAGAGATACCGGCGCCGTGGGCCACCCGGACCACGTCCCCCACGTCCTTGTAGGCCTCCGGGGCCTCCTCGGCCAGGCCGGACATACTGCCCGCCCGGATGGTAATACCGCGGGCCTCCAGCGCCGCCAGTACGTCTCTCCCGCTTAGTTGTTTCTTCATGGCGGACCGACTCCGCAGACGCCCGGCGCCGTGGCAGGTGGAGCCGAAGGTCTCTTTCATGGCCTGCTCCGTGCCCACCAGCACGTAAGAGGCACGACCCATGTCCCCCGGGATAAGAATAGGCTGCCCTATTTTTAAGTACTTCTGCGGTATATCGGGGTGGCCGGCCGGGAAAGCACGGGTGGCACCCTTACGGTGGACGCAGAGCTTCTCTCTTTTGCCCTCGACCTCGTGGTCTTCAATCTTGGCGATATTGTGCGTGACATCATAGATAAGCTGCAGTCCGGCGTCGCTTTCGCTCATCCCCATAACACGGCAGAAGGCCTCACGCACCCAGTGGGTGATGCACTGGCGGTTGGCCCAGGCATAGTTGGCGGCACAGCGCATCGCGGCCAGATAATCCTTACCTTCGGGCGAATTTACCGGGACGCAGGCGAGCTGGCGGTCCGGCACCTCGATGCCGTATTTCGGCATGGCCCTGACCATCTCCTTGATATAGTCGTCGGCAACCTGATGGCCCAGTCCGCGCGACCCACAGTGGACGTAGAGCATTACCTGCCCCACCCGATTCATGCCCATGACCTCAGCGGCCTCCGGCTCGTAAATCTCGTCGACGGCGGCGACCTCCAGGAAATGGTTGCCGGAGCCCAGTGTGCCCAGCTGGGGAATACCGCGCTCCTTCGCCCGCCCGCTGACGCGCTGGGGGTCGGTGCCCTTTATTTCCCCATTTTCCTCGGTCGTCTCCAGGTCTTCGGGGCGACCGTATCCCTTCTCCACCGCCCATCTCGACCCCTTTACCAGGACTTCGTCAATCTCGCCGGAACGAAGTTTTATTTTACCTTTCGAGCCCAGCCCCGAAGGCACGGCGTAGAAAAGGGCATCGATGAGTTCCTTTATCTTTGGGCTGACTTCTTCCCTCGTCAGGTTGGTGCGCATGATGCGGACGCCGCAGTTGATATCGAAGCCCACTCCGCCCGGCGATACCGCGCCGTCGCTGACCCTCATCGCGGCCACGCCACCGATGGCAAATCCGTAGCCCCAGTGGATATCCGGCATCGCCAGCGAGCTACCCACGATACCGGGCAGAAAGGCCACATTGGCCACCTGCTCCGGGGCCTGGTCTTCTATAATCTGCCGGAGCATGCCTTCGTCAGCGTAGATGAGGCCGGGAACGCGCATGCCCTTTTTGTAGTCCTTCGGTATGCGCCAGCGGAACTCGTCTACTTTTTCCAGTTTACCTTCCCACTTCGGCATAACCTCACCTCCTGAAAAACAAATTTTTGTCATTGCGAGGAGCGTAGCGACGAAGCAATCCCTATCTATATCTTGAGCTATCTTGGAGATTGCCACGCCCCGATTACGCCGGGGCTCGCAATGACAGCCGTTTATACATCGAAGATAACACGAACCTTATTGTTCTCCCGGTCCACCTCGAGCATGTGATAGGTGGCCGACTTCACCCCGGTTTTCAGGCGGTGTCGGGAGGCGTCGTATTTTTCGCCGTGGCATACCGCCACCAGGCGGGTATCTTCAAACTCTGTTATATCGAACCCGCTAAATAACAGCGTTTCCACGTCGAAGTAATAAAGAAGGCTGTTCAGCCACTCGAAAAGCAGGGCTTCGATGTCGTCCGCGCTTACTTCAATGCGGCGGGACTCGGTCTCCCCGACGCCATCAAGTTCGGCGATGATGGAGAACATGCCGCGGGCGGCATTTACAAAGGCTTCCGCCAGGGTCTTGCCGTAGGCCGCCAGCCCGACATCCGAGGTATGCTCTATCAACTCGAACTTTTTCATTTTAATACCTTGGGCCACAATGATAGTCCCGTATTTGCCCCATGTCAATATCTCTTGCTATCATCTATGATATAATATTTTTCGTCTTTATGAAGAGGGGGGGAATTTGAAGCCAGCCAACGACCCTTCGATAGATTATAAAGCCCTCGTGCAACAATCATATGACCGTTTTGCGGCCAATTACGAAGAAATGCGTCAGACGGAAGCTCCGCCGATACTTAGCCTGCTCACAGACCGACTAAGTGACGGGGCGGCGGTGCTCGATATTGGCTGCGGGGTCGGCATTCCAGTGGCGCAGACCCTGGCCCGGCGCTTCACCGTCACGGGGGTAGATATCTCCGGCGGGATGATTAAACGCGCCCGGGCGAACGTTCCCGGCACCACCTTCATCCATGGGGATATCATGTCGGTAGAGTTCCCGCCGGCACACTTTGAAGCGGCCACCGCATTCTACTCGATTTTCAACCTTCCCCGTAAGGAACACCCGGAACTGCTGCGACGAATTTTCAGATGGCTCAAACCGGGAGGATACCTCTTGGCGACATTGAGCTACAACGATGAGCCAGCCTATACGGAAGACTACTACGGCGTGACGATGTACTGGAGCAACTATGGCTTGGAAAAATACGAGGAGCTACTAAGGGAAGTCGGGTTGGCGATTCTGGAGATCGGTAATATCGGGGCGGGGTATAAAGACCCTGACGAGGCCCCCGACGAGCGCCATCCCTTAATACTGGCTCAAAAGAGTTGAATCGTTTTTATCCCCGCGAGGGCAGCGTGACCACCGCCGAGCCTGTCACCGTTTTTTCGCCCTGGGGGTTCTCCGCCCAGATTTCCACCCGGGCGCAGTTTTTGCCATCCTCGACGTACTTTTTGGTTACCTTGCCGTTGCAGATGAGGTCCTCGTGGACGAGGTTCATACCCCGGTAGCTGCCGTTCAGCTTCACCAGTGTACCCCCCTCGCCGAGCCAGTCGGTGAGCATCTGCCCCAGGAAAGAAAGCGCCAGCCAGCCGTGGACGATAACGCCCGGCAGTCCGCTGGCCAGGGCAAAATCTTTATCGTAGTGTATCTGGTAATAATCCCCGGAAGCGCCGGCGTATTTCACCAGCTGCATGGTCGTCGGGTACTTGACCAGCGCCGGAACCTCGCTGCCCGCCTCGATATCCTCATAGAAAACCTGCTCGGCCATTTCTCTCCCGCTAGTACTTGATGTAAGTGTTCTTACCTTTTACCGCCACCTCGCCACGCTGATTGGTATAGATGACTTCCGTGAACATGAAGAGCGTCGGGCCTTCCTTACCTTCCATCTGCCGCAGCCTGGTGAGCTTCGCCGTGACGGAAATAACATCGCCCACTCTTATCGGGTGAAAATACTCGAGCTCGCTGGCGCCGTTGAGTAGCCGGGTGAGCGGGGTTTTAGCATTGAAAAGCCGGTGCAGGAGTCCGGTGGGCACGAGAGCGGCGGGGAAGGTGGGGGGGGCTGCCTCCTGCCAGGCGGGATTGGGGTCGTCGACAGCCTCGGCGAATTTTTTAACCATGCCCTTTTCAATTTCGTAGACCTCGGGGCCGTACTCGACGTTGAGCATATTTTGCAGCTCTTCACTGATTACCGGTTCATCGCTCAATGGGGATACCTCCGCGGCGGACTGCGCCGCACATTATTATAGCCCAAAGCTGAGAGGGTTGACCAGTCATGCTCAAGTCTTGAGCTTCTTGACCAAGCCTGCAACGTTCTTGCCGAAGTTCCAGGCGGTATTCAGCCCTTCCTCGTCCTGGCTGACTTCGCCCTTTCCGCGCCCGAAGGCCATGTTCCAGTAGGTGGAGCCGGGATTGATTATCTGCATCATATGAAACCAGAACAGGAGCTCGGCAAAGGTGAAATTCTGCCCGCCGCGTCGGGCAACCACAAGCGGTCCGCCGACTTTCCCTTTGAAAACACCCGACCCCGCGACATGTACCCGGCCCTCTCCAGGAAACCTTTCACCAGTGAAGTGGCCGAGCTGTAGTAGACCGGAGAGGCCACAACGATGGCGTCTGCCTCTGCCATTCTGGCGTAGACGGGTTGCAGGTCGTCCTCGATGGAGCACCCATCATGGTCGGAACAGTAGCCGCAGGCGTTACATCCTTTAATATCGAGGCCCGCCAGGCTGACCAGCTCCGTATCCAGCCCCTCCTCGGCGATAGCCTGCAGGCAATGGGCTGTTAATATCTCCGTGTTTCCCCCTTTTCGGGGGCTGCCGACGATTCCGATTGCTTTCAACGTGAACCTCCTGTCGTTATGTATATAATTTATGCTCTTTAATATAATCGGCTACGGGGACGGGGACGAGGTGGTCGATGGATTTTCCCCCTGCCACCATTTCCCGTATCGCCGAGGCGCTGATATCTACCTGCGGCTTCTCCAGAAAGACCACGCGCTCCGAAATGCCGGGTACGTCGGCTTCCAGAGCTTTGAGGTCGGGGCGGGACCAGCCGGGGCGGGGCACGGCCGCCAGGAAACACAGGCTGATTAAACGCGCCGGCTCCCGCCATTCGGGGAGCTGCTCCAGACTGTCCCAGCCCAGGATAAAATATATCTCGTCCCTGCCGCCGTACCGCTCAATCAGCCCGGCGATAGTATCAACGGTATACGTAGGGCCCGGGCGCTCTATCTCTACGGCGGATACCTTCAAATCATGCCTGCCGGCCACCGCCTGGCGCAGCATAGCCAGACGGTGTTCCGCCGACGTTATCCGGTTATTCACCTTCAACATCGGCTGCCCCGCCGGCACCAGGAGCACTTCCGAGAGTTCCAACGTGTCTCTCGCCTTTTCGGCCATCATTATATGACCCCGATGAACGGGGTCGAACGTTCCACCAAGCACGCCTATCTTCATAGCATCACCACTCCCAGGTCAATTCTCCGCAGCGGATTTTATCACCCGCCTTCACCCCTGCCTTCTCCAGCGCTTTATTCACGCCCAGCCTGTTAAGCTGATGACTGAGCTGCCAGCGTAAATCGGCGGGAGTGACGCCGGCTCCCGCGAAAATGCGCTCCAGGTTGGGTGCAGATATAACGAATTCCTCCCCTATCCGGCTGACCGTAAAACGCGATTCCCTGGGCCGGGGATGGAACACCTTCGCGGGTGGTTTCACCCTCTCCGCCACGGCAGCTTGCGCCCTCAGCACCTTCAAGGCCTCCGCCATAAGCTCCGATACACCCTGGCCGGTCGCCGCTGAAATATAATGGGCCTTGATACCGGCACCGGACATCTCTCTTTTTATACTATCCAGGCGTTCCTGCACCCCGGGCAGGTCGATTTTGTTCAGGGCCAGAATCTGCGGCTTCTGCGCCAGATATGGGTCGAACAGGCTAAGCTCTTCATTAACACGCATCATGTCGTCGGACGGCGACTCGGAGTCTCCGCTGATGAGGTGAATAAGGATTTTCGTGCGCATGGCATGGCGCAGGAAGTCGTAACCGAGTCCACGGCCCCGGTGGGCGCCCTC
>DAOUEB010000113.1:0-4950 GCA_034430675.1 Dehalococcoidales bacterium | reverse complement strand
CTCCTAGTCCCAGTTATAAATCCAGTGGTAAAAAGTTTACCCCCGACTCCCCTGACCCATGAAAAGGGATTGCCGGGGGTAAACATGCGCCGTCGATATTAGTATCAGGTTTACCTTGTTATCGACTACCGCGCATCCCAGGAAGGTACCCACTTGAGCTTGTAGTCGCCCTGTGGCCAGACAGGCATCCGCTGTCCGTCCATCCACTGCAGGCCGAGCATCGAGGTAAAGGCCAGACCGGCATCGTCGTACGTGACATCGCCCATGACTGTGCCTTTGAACTCACCACCGAAAACCTCGTCCCTTACCTTGGCCGAGTCAAGGGAGCCGGCCTTCTCGATGGCCTGGGCGAGGACCTGGACATTGGCGTACGGAATACCAATGCTGACGGAGTCCTGACCATCGTGGGTATCTCTGTACTTCTGTCCAACGTCCTTCGCCCCCGGATAAGGTAGTGTCTCCGCCCAGAATCCGTCATGCATAATGTAATCGGAATCCGCACCAAGGCCATCCACGAACTCATTGGGCCAGAATCCCTTCCACCCATGTATATACTTCAGATTCAACTGCTGCTCTTTCATCTGTCGTATCATGACGATGCTATCAGTTGGAGAACCCAGCCAGAAGAGAGCATCGCAGTTATTGGCCTCCATTTTCAGGATAGACGATGAGAAATCCTTTGTACCCGGCGTATACGGCTCATCGAGAGCAATGTTGTAATTATATACCTCTGCAAAGTGCTTGAACCCGGAACCGAAACCCTGGCCATCCGGATTGTCTTCCATCATAAGAGAAATCGCCTTGGGACGCTCGGCTTCAGATTGTATATCCAGTATCTGATATGGAACCTCTGCCGCGCCCGGAGCCGAAGTGAACATGTCTGAAGCCCACTGGAAATTCTGTTCCCCGAACTGGTCCAGCCAGGTTACACAGCAGGCCATAAACACCTTGTATTTCTCGGCGACGGTGGCCGCGGCGATGTTCAGCGGGGTAATATTGGTGCCCATAGCCAGGTCTATCTTTTCCAGTTTGATGAGCTTTTCCATGGCTGCCGCGGCATCAGCGGCCGCACTCTTATCATCTGCGAGTACGAGCTTTAACGGCAGTTTTTTGCCATATTCCTCAACATAGACACCGCCGGCGGCGTTGATATCCGCGACCGCCTGCTCATATGCCCACCTGTGGTCCGCGCCCGTCATGGCATTCATCCCGGTCATGGAAACGATTGCCCCCACGAGGATTTCCGTCTTTTCAGGTCCAGGGGCAGGTTCAGGGGCCGGGGCCGGAGCTGGAGCTGGTCCAGGCTCTGCGGCGGGTTCCGGTTCCGCACAGCCGCTCGCAAGTAGTCCGGTTATCAGTATAACTGCTAGCAATGTGAAAAGTAGTTTCTTCAATTCCTGTTCCTCCTTTAAAATCTAAAAAATTCTCTTTATCCAGCTTCTAATATAAATATTTTTTATATATACACCCCCTTTCACAGCTAACTAGGTCATTAATATTGGTATTTAATCTAATTAAAGCTACTATTCCCAGTCTCTACGCAAGCGCTAACAATTATATATCTGAATTTCATAATAGTCAACACACGGATTTGCACAATTTGCTTAATGATAGTACGTTAGCAGACAGAAAACCGTTTATTAAGAGTTTTATTAGCGAAGTTCAAGTCACTGGTACAGGGGTTTTACTTGCCTATAATTTACCAGTCTCCGAAGGTAAGTTTGTTAACGAGACCTGTGTAGTTTCCACGTATTGTCCACTATGGTGGGCAGTAAAGGACTCGAACCTTCGACCTCTCGGATGTGAACCGAGTGCTCTAACCAACTGAGCTAACTGCCCGTGTCTTGACTGTATATCAATTCTAAACAAAAAAATACCTAAAATCAAGCAGCCGACCACTCTATTTTTTTAAACCTTCTCCTTCCCGGAGTTGACGATGGTGTCCGGAAAAATGTATGATGTGGCGGAGTCCGCAACATATACCGCTTCCTGCGGTACGAAACACCTGGCGAGTACTATAAGACATGTTAAATATCATCGTTTGTGTCAAGATAGTCATAGACCCTGAAGCTCCCGCTTCCACCTTTAAAATCGACCCCGAAGGACTGCGTGTTATCCCCGGCCAGGGCATCCCGCCGGTATTGAATCCCTATGATGAGAATTCCCTTGAGGCTGCTCTCATAATAAAGGAGCAGCAACCGGGTAAGATAACAGTAATAAGCGCCGGCAAATCCATACCCAAAGCGGTAGTGAAAAAGTGCCTGGCCGTAGGCGCCGATGACCTTGTCGTCATTGAGGACGATATATTTGAGGATGCCGATAGCTATACAACCGCTTATCTCCTGGCTGCGGCCATCCAGAAACTGGGAGAGTATGACCTTATTCTAGCCGGCAGGATGGCGGCCGATACCAACGCCGGGCAGGTGGGCTCGGGGGTGGCTGAGCTGCTGGACATCCCCAGCGTCACAGTCGCCCGGAAAATAGAGGTCAACGACGGCACGGTACGGGTGGAACGGTCGCTGGCCGACGGTTACGAGGTGCTGGAGGTCCCGTCGCCCTGCCTGGTTACCGTCAGCCACGAACTTGGCGAACTGCGGGCGGCCAATGTCAAAGGACTCATGGCGGCGCAGAAACAACCCTTCACCACCTGGCACGCCCAGGACCTGGCCATCGATATGAACCGAATGAGGCAAAGCAAGCCGTTGAAATTATTCATACCCGAAAGGGATGTGCAGTGCGACAGAGTGGAAGGAGAGACGCCGGAGGAAGCCGGGGCCAACCTGGCACTGAAACTCCGGCAATCCAATCAAATCTAACCACAGTCATCGGTCGCGAAAAACTAAGGAGGTCGGGGAAATGATAGAAGCAGTGAAAAGCAGGGTTATCGAGGAACTGGAAAAAATAGTCGGTAGCGAATTCGTCTCCACCAATCAGGCCGACCTGTATATTTACTCCTATGACCTGACACCGGCCGAGTCGAACTGGCCAGACATAGTAGTCCTGCCGCAATCCCTGGAAGAACTAAAGGCCGTTATCAGCCTGGCCAATAAAGAAAAGATACCGGTTATCCCCTATGTAGCCGGCGGTAATGTCGGCGGACTAACCATCCCGCTCGAAGGCGGCATCGTGCTCGACCTGAAGAGGATAAACCGCATCATAGAGGTCAGCGAGACCAACATGTATGCCGTTGTCGAGCCCGGGGTAACATTCGGTCAGATTAAGGCCTACCTGAATAAGCATCACCCCACTTTGAGATATACCTACGCCTTTTCACCTCCCTCCACCGGCGTCATAACCAATGCCCTCGCACAGGGACTCGATAATCTATCCTTCCGATACGGTGACGCCTCGCACTGGGTAAGCGGACTGGAGGTACTGCTGAGTACGGGAGAACTGGTAAAAATCGGCTCCTGTGCGGCCAGCAAAACGTGGCAGGCCATCGCACCCTTCCCCGAGCTGGACGGCCTCTTCCTGGGATGGCAGGGAACTACGGGCGTCATCACCAAGATGGCCGTAAGCCTCTGGCCCAATCCGCCACACGGCACGGCGGTAACCTTCATGGCTATGGACCTGGAGAGTGCCTATGAGATTCTACAGGCGATAATACGGACGAGGATTCCCGACGACCTTATCGGCACTTCCTTCGCTCTGAATAAAGTCGGGATGGCGGCCTATGCCCACGAGAAAGCGTCCCTGCACCCGGCGATATACCGGGAGCCCGATGAACCGGAGTTCGTCATAACGGCGGAAATTACGGGAAATACCGAAAATGAGCTCAACGCCAAGGTGGAAGCCGTCGGCGAAGCGGTCAAAGAAAGGTGCCAGGGCTGCAAGTTTACCGGTCCGGATACCGTTCCCAGCACCACCGCCGCCTTCCCCATGCAGGCCCTGGGAGTGCTCAGTTCCGGCGGGGGGCTGATGTGGGTAGGTACCTACGGCCCCATGAGCCGGTGGCTCGAGACCGTTAAAAAAGGCTGCGAACTTCAGGACAAATACGATATTTCCCGCACTTGCTATACCCGCATCATGAACGAGGGGCACTTCGCCGGGTTGAGATGGATGCTCCCCTATGACAAGGGAGACCCCGAGCTGGTACAGAGAATCAACGACCTGTGCGCGGAGCAGCTCGACCTAGTACTGGAAACGGGCTATATACCCTACAAAACGCCGGTCTGGGCGGTGAGAAGGCTGGAAGAACTGGCCGGGCCCGACTGGCTGAAACTGCACCGCCGGGTAAAGGAGATGCTGGACCCCAATAATATCATGAATCCCGGCAGATGGGGAATGCCCCAAAAGTAGCTGTCATTCGGCTTAGATTAAGGAGGCAACGATGGTTCTCGACGAACTGAAGGAATATCTCTACGGATGTACGCATTGCGGCACCTGTAAGAGTGTCCTTGATATATTTACGCCCGCCTGCCCCGCCGGAGAAAGGTACCAGCTTGAGTCCTATTTCCCATCGGGGAAAATGCTGATAGCCAGGGGGGTTGTCAACGGCGTACTGAATCTGGACGACGATATACTGGACAGGATATATGCCTGCACCGGCTGTCTTTCCTGCGAACAGCAGTGCGGTGCCTACCACCGCCAGCACATCTTCGATACCGTCCAGGCACTCCGCACGGAAGCGGTGACGCGGGGTAACCTGAATCCCGCCTACATGATTATGGTCGAAAGCCTGAAGAAGGACGACAATGTCTTCGGCAAACCCAAGGCGGAACGAGGAGACTGGGCCAGGGACATGGGAATAAAAGACGCCGGGCAGGAAAAGGTGGACGTAGCCTATCACGCCGGCTGTATGCTCTCCTTCGACCCCGAGCTGTGGGAGGTGCCCCGGAGCGCTATTAACCTCCTGAAAGCCGCCGGTGCGGATGTCGGCATCATGGGCATGGAGGAATCCTGCTGCGGCGGCCGCGCCTACGAAATCGGCTACATGGGAGAATTCACCAA
>DAOUEB010000112.1:0-7050 GCA_034430675.1 Dehalococcoidales bacterium | reverse complement strand
TATCCTTTCTCTTTCGGAACCGTCGGGAAAGAAATAGGCGGATAAGGGATAGTCCTGGAATGCCCTGGCCAGTATTTCCGCCGCCGGTTTGACCTGTGCCTTGGTCAAACGGACGAGACTGTTTAAATCGGCGACCATGAATAACCCCCATTTGGCTTCATGCCTGTATATATGTTATAATTAACTTCTGAAATCCGCAATTTATATATAAGGATAATAACATGGCTGACAAACCTGCTAAACCCGCTAAAGACCTCCAGACCTTCATGGAAAATGTCAACAAGAAAGACAAACCCAACGGTAAAAAAATCCGCTTTGCCTTTACCAAGCGTAAGAGATAGCATTAAACAGCAACCGTTTCATCTCACACGTCATCGCCTCTTCGCCGAGAATGGTTCATCCGCTGAAAAATCGGGCAGATAAATTTCCGGGGACTCCATGCCCTGCATCCAGCCGTTCTCCATGCCCAACCTTGCCACCAGCCTGACCACCGCGGCATACTCCTCAGGCAATATTCTCCTGTTCAACTCCCGGTACCGGTAAGCCCGGTGCGCCGGGTGGTACTGGGACATGATACTGACCGCAACCCCGGGTGAAATCTCATTGACCAGCCAGCTAAGTGAGTCCTCACTGCCGGCGATTCCGTTGGGGAGTATCAGGTGGCGAATTATCAGTCCTTTCCGGGCGATGCCTTCGTCATTCACCTCCAGGTTGCCGACCTGCCGGTACATTTCCTTGATAGCGGCGCGGGAGCTATCCGCATAATGACGCACCCGCGAGTACTTCCTGCCCAGTTCGTTCGAGGCATAGCGTAAATCGGCAAGGTAAATACTTATGATACCGTCGAGCTCTCGCAGGGTCTCTATAGAATCGTAGCTGCTGGTGTTATAGACCAGCGGCAGCCGGAGTCCCATCGGCACCGCCTCCAGAACGGCACGCACAATCTGGGGCACGAAGTGCGAAGGCGTCACCAGGTTGATATTGTGGCACTTCAACCCGTCCTGAAGATAGAGCATGCGCTCCGCCAGCACACGGGTGCCGACCTCATAGCGCTGCTGTGTTTCCGGGTCCTGGCTTATCTGATGGTTCTGGCAATAGACGCACCGCAGGTTGCAGTTGCCGAAGAATATCGTCCCCGACCCCCGGCTGCCGGAAAGCACCGGCTCCTCGCCGTGGTGAGCGCAGACCGAGGAAACAATCGGCAGGTAGGCCGAATTACAGGAACCCACCTTACCCCTGAGTCGGTCGGCGCCGCATTCCCTCGGGCAGATATCGCACTCCCCCAGCCTGGCTTCGAGCCTCTCGACACGGCGCTCCAGTTCACCCGAGCGGTGCAGAGCGATATATCCCGGCCCGTCCATACTTATCACTCTCTCCGCCTGACCTCCAGGTTCAGGCCTTTTATCCCCAAAACTTCCACCTCCTCACCAGCACCTATTTCCCCCTCGACCGATTCAGCTTTCCAGTATTCACCCTCGATTTTAATAACACCCTTCGGCGCCAGTGATTGTGTCACCTCACCCGCGAGCCCCACCATTCCCTCGGCGCCGGTCACCTTCTTCCGGCGCAGACTGGGAACTATCGCACGGTGCACGATAAAGCCGAAAGTACCGAATACGATCCCGATAACTATCATGCCCAAGAGGGATATTTCCACATCGAAGAACCACAGCACCGCCAAGACCAGGGCCAGCGCGGCCACATCGTCCAGCAGCGCAATCAGGACAATCAGCCAGGACTTCATCTCTGATGGTTCACTCTTCTTGGTCATGAGGATAATCTGCGAAGTTTCTCCAGCGCCTCGTCAATCCGCTTCAGGCAGCGTTCCCTGCCCAGCACCGCCATCGTCTGAAAAAGCGGCGGCGTGGCCGTCTCGCCGGTAACCGCCGTCCTGAGGACACTGAACAGCTGGCCGGCTTTGAGACCCAGCTCCTCGGCGAGCGGACGAAGCAGGGTTTCCAGAGACTCCTCAGTAAATATAGATAGCTTACTCAATCTCTGTGACGATGCATCCAGCGCGGCGAGCGTCGATTCAGGGGTCATATTCCTGGCAATAAGTAAAGTCGGGTCGTAGTCGAGCTTGTCAACGAAGAAAAACCTGACCAGTCCGGGCACCTGGGTCAGCATTTTGGTCCTCTCCTGGATAAGCGGCATCATCCGCCGGACATAGTCGATATCCAGCGGCCGCTTCACCTGCGGCGGCAGGCCCTGCTCAAGGAACGGGAGCACTCTCTGCGTAAAGTCTTCAATATCCAGGCTGCGGATATATACCCCGTTCATCCAGTCGAGCTTGTCCCTATTGAATATGGCGCCCGTCTTGCCGATTCTCTCCAGCGAGAAGTTGTCGATAAGCTCCTGGCGGGTCATGAGCTCCGTCTTATCGTCGAGCGACCAGCCGATTAAGGCCAGGAAGTTGAACATGGTCTCCGGCAGGTAGCCGTGCTTCCGAAATTCGAGTATGGAGACGTCACCATGCCGCTTGCTCAGCTTGGCGCGGTCTGGCCCTACTATAAGCGGGTGGTGGACATATTGTGGCGGGTCGTAGCCAAGGGCTCCGTAAATAAGCAGGTGGCGGGGGGTGCTGGAAACCCACTCTTCACCACGGATGACGTGGCTGATTTCCATGGCATGGTCGTCGACGACGTTAGCGAGGTGGTAGGTAGGATAGCCGTCCGACTTCAACAGCACGAAATCGTCGATGGTGCTGTGCTCGAAGGTAACGTCCCCGTAGATAAGGTCGGTAAACTTCGTCTGTCCTTCCAGGGGCACCTTGAAACGCACCACCGGCACGATGCCCCCGGCTTCTTTCCTGGCGCGTTCCTGGGGAGTCAGGTCGCGGCAGTGGCGGTCGTAGCCCGGCGGCTGCTTGCGGGCGACCTGCTCCTTGCGCATCTCTACGAGTCGCTCGGGGGAGCAGTAGCAGTAGTAGGCGTCACCCTGCTTGACAAGTCGCTCGGCGGCCTGCCTGTAGAGGTCAAGGCGCTGCGACTGATAGTACGGGCCGTAGTCGCCACCGACGTCCGGCCCCTCGTCCCAGTCCAGACCCAGCCACTTGAGGCCGTCCATAATATATTCCACGGCGCCTTCCACTTTGCGGGTGACGTCCGTATCCTCGATGCGCAGGATGAACCTGCCGCCGGCGTGGCGGGCCATGAGCCAGTTGAACATGGCCGTGCGGATACCGCCCACATGGGGACGGCCGGTGGGACTGGGGGCGAAGCGGACTCTAACGGGCTGAGTCATGATATACCTTTCTTACGAGTGATTCTCCACCATTTTAGCATCTAAGCTGAAAAGATACTAGAAGGGAGAACTTTTTTGAGGGGAAACAATGCGAGGGGGGAAAGGGGGGGGGACCGGCTTGGAATTGTTTTTATTATTATGTTAAACGGGGTGTTTTTGGCGGGGGGCGGGGGTTGGGGCGGAGTTTGAAATAGTGACATGGGAGGGTTGACTTTTCAGGGTGTGAATTGTTTTTGGAAAAAAATTATTGAGAAATTGGGGGTTTTGTCGCGGGGGTTAGGGGGTGAGTGTGAGGGGGCTTGAAAAGGCGGAGGCCGCTTGCTCCCTTTCAATACCTAACATTAACTAATACTTAATATTAATCAACCAGCAACAACTTAAAAAATTTGTGCGTTTGGTATTATGATGAACGAGAAACTTGGACACCGAGAACTCAATGCGTTTGCGTTTGGGACTAAAATTTAATTCCCCCTTCTTTCTTTTTTCCTTGCTTCTCGCTCCGCCTTTTCCGTCTCCCCTATTCTCTGGTCTTCCCTTTCAGCTTCTCTTCTCTCTTCTCCTCTCTCTTCTTTCCTTTCCTCTGCTGCCAGCTCTTCTCTTTTATCTTGTTTCTCAGCTTCCCTTTTCTCGTCTCTTCCCATCCCTCTTCTTTCTTTTTTTCTTGCTTCTCGCCCCGTCTTTTCCAGCTCCTCTGTTCTCCATTCTTGCCCTTCAGCTTCTTTTCTCTCTCCTATTCTCTCTTCTCTTCTCGCGTTTTCTCCCAGTTCCAACAATCTCTCATTGTAGAACTTGGAAGCTACGTTTATTATATCTTCGGCTCTTTCACTCATAAATTTCTGATTTTCAATTCTTCTCCCAAGGGAAGCAGCCCGGTCGGTGAGTCCTTCCTTCTCTACCTTTTCTTTTTCTTGCTCCGTCGCGTGTATGGTCTTTAACGCGAGGTCTTGGATAACTTTGATGTATCTTTCCCTTTCCCCCGGGTTTTGAGCGCCCTCGAAAATGGCCTTATCCACTGCCGGTCTAAAGTCCCCGCTTTTCCTCCCCTCCTCGGTGAGGACATCGAGACCCTTTTGGGATATGGCCGCTAACGGATCTAAAAACAAATAATTACTGAGAAAAACATATAATTTTGCATCATCTCCGCACAACTCCTTCAACAAACTTTCCTCTTCTGCTTTCTCCGCCTCTTTCTCTACCTCTTTGTTCTTGTCTTTCTTCTTCCACCACATTATTCAGTCTCCCTCCTTTGTTGTTCTTACCTGCATAATCATATGCTGATTGAACTCTTAATTCTTTGGGAAAAATCGTCTTAATTGGGATTTCCCATTTCAATTCTCAATGAGGTAGTCCTGTCCCTCATCGCTTTTATGAATGATAATATATCCATGATACCCGGTTGTCAACCCCCATCACGGAGCCCTGCAGTTGTCCTCAACATGCGAACAATGTACTGCAGCCCGCAAAATCCTCGTGGTGTGGGGTAAAGGGGCGGGGTTACTTCTCTCTACGCACTCGCTTTTTGTTTTTCTTTTGAAGGCTATATAATTAATATAAGTGTTGATATATCAGGGAGTCGCGGGAGGTGAGCCATGGCAGAAGACAGGATAGTACCGAGCGGGAAGGAAATGACGGTGGTGGTGAGTCGGAACGTGTATCCGGGGCATGAGCGTGAGTATGACGACTGGGTGCGGCGGCTGGTGGAGGCGGCCAAGGAAGCCCCCGGCAACAAGGGGGTGACGATGCTGATACCGTCGCCGGGTAAGTCCGGGCTGTACCACGTCGTGCTGCGTTTCGCCGATGAGAAATCCGTGCATATCTGGGAAACCTCTTATGTCCGCCAGAAACTATCGCATGAGGCGGATGATTTCTCCCGGAGGAGTCGGCAGGAGGCGACCGGCCTGGAAACGTGGTTCTCCATCCCGGAATGCCCGGAGCTGGAAACTCCGCCGCGATGGAAAATGGCTACCGTTACCTCCATCGCGGTATACCTGCTGACGATAATTATCGTGCCGTTGCAGGAGATGATTTTCAAAGGGGCGAATTTCTACCTGCTCAATATCCTGACGACCGTGCTGCTGGTGGGTATTCTGACATGGGCTGTGATGCCCTGGTTCAGTCGCTACGTTTTCCGGAAGTGGCTGTACCGGTAAGAGGGGCTGGATTCCCGCTTTCGCGGGAATGACAATGTAAAAAAGGTGGGAATGACGATAAATAGAGATTGCCACGTCGCTACGCTCCTCGCAATGACAACGGGGCGGATTGCTTCGCTCCACTCGCAATGATATTTATCCGGGCGGGGCGGGGAGCATCTCCTGATAGAGGGCCTCGTGGGCTTTCTTGAGCCAGTCCGGTATATCTATGTTCTGGGGGCACTTCTCCAGGCATTCGCCGCATTCGATACAGTTGTCGGCGCGTTGGTCCGGCTGGAAGGCGAAGGGGCCGTTGTACATGAAGCGCCCCGTACGCATGTCGTCGTACATGATGGCGTCGTTGTACAACTGAAAGATTCTGGGGATTTCCACGTTGTTGGGACAGGGCATGCAGTAGCGGCAGTTGGTACAGGGGACAGGACTCAGGCTATTATAGGCTTCGCGGACTTTATCGTATAATTTCAACTCTTCGGGGGTCAGATTGCCGACTCCAAAGCGGTCGGCAAGGGCGACATTCTCCACGACCTGCTCCATGGTGCTCATACCGCTGAGGGCCACCGAGATTTCCGGCTGGTTCCATATCCACCGCCAGGCCCACTCGACCGACGAGAGTCGACTCGCCGCGCTGTCCCAGACTTTAGCCACCGGCGCCGGCGGCTCCTTGCTGAGCTTGCCTCCGCGGAGGGGTTCCATGACGACAACGGCGATTCCCCTGCCGGCGGCATACTCCACGCCGCGGCGGCCCGCCTGCTCGTTTTCGTCCATATAGTTGTACTGTACCTGGGCGAGAACCCAGTTATCGTACGCGTCCACGATTTCTTTAAAGACCGTATACTCATCATGAAAAGAAAAACCAAGGCGACCGATGCGCCCCTTGGCCATCTGCTCTTCGGCCCACTTCAGCACGCCGAAGTCCCGTACCTTGTGCCAGCCCTCCTTGTTCAGCCCGTGCAGGAGGTAAAAGTCAATCATATCGATATCAAGTTTCTTAAGCTGCTCGCCGAGAATACGGTCGAAGTCCTCGGGTTTCTCAATCATGCGGGCAGGCAGCTTGGTAGCCACCTTCATTTTTTCACGGTAGCCATCCTTCAGAGCCTTGCCGACCAGCCCTTCGCTATGGCCCATGTGATACATGTAGGCGGAATCGATATAGTTGACGCCGTTATCCGCGGCATAGCGAATCATGCGGATAGCCTCGGGTTCGTCTATTTTCGCCTGTTCTTCATTGATTACCGGCAGGCGCATGGCGCCGAATCCCAGCGTCGATACTTCCCAGTCGAGCTTGCCGAATTTCCGATACTGCATCAGTCTCTCCCCGTTTAATAATCGCAGAGCTCAAACGTTCCGCAGGGGCATACGATATATCGTGATACTCCTGTAACAATTTTGCCACGTTTTATATGCAATATGCAAACGCTTGGGGACGAGGCAAGATTTTGATATACCTCACCCCCTGTGTCCCCCTCTCCTTGCGAGGCAGGGTGAAGGAGAGGGGGAAATAAGAAAAGAGGGGCTGACGCCCCTCTTAGACACCCCGCTGATTTTGGGTGAGGAAAACTAAGGGATAAGCAGCGGATGATGCGAGGGTGGCCCCGCCTACGCTAAAGCTACGGCGGGCAAGCTGGGTGGGAATAGATAACAAACGAGGGGGAGGGGG
>DAOUEB010000111.1:0-33694 GCA_034430675.1 Dehalococcoidales bacterium | reverse complement strand
GGTCGATATGAATGATGGTTCTGCTTGCCATATGGCTACCCCGTACCGGTCGAGACTGGCCTTATTTTAACACAGTCACATCACTTGGCGAGATTTATATTATTCAGGGTGATAAATTGCACGAAGAGATGAAATGTGACGTGGGCAGAAGGGGCCTCGCCTTTGTATCCGGGATGACTTTTCCATTTGATGTGACTATACTTAACATACTAATGTTATCTTCCTCACCATATCGTAACCGCTTGGGCTCGGCAGTGCCAGTCATGAAATTCAATAAAAGAACATATAGCAGCCCGAAGGAACTCTTTACCGACCTGTGCTTTCCGATGAGAAATAGGAAGCGACTGAAAGAAATAAAGGATAGGGGATTGTTATCGCCAGCTTTCCAGGAGAGGCTTATGCTGGCTGTCACCGCAGTAGACGGCTGCCGCTATTGTTCCTACTTCCATGCCAGGCAAGCGTTGAAAAGTGGGCTTACTCCGGAAGAGATTAGCCAGCTATTATCAGGAGATGTTGATAACTGCCCGGAAGAGGAGGCTGTGGCCGTACTCTATGCGCAGCATTGGGCTGAATCCGATGTTCATCCCGCCCCCGAAGCTGTCCGAAAGTTGCGGCAGACATACGGTGTTGAAAAGACAGAGGCCATTCACTTGATGCTCCGGATGATTCGGCTTGGCAACCTACTGGGTAACTCCTGGGACTATTTACTATACCGCATATCCTTTGGGAAGTGGCGAGGATAGGTCTGTATAATCTGGCTTTTCGTTATACATCTCAGGCATATAGATTATGACTAAGTGTTTTTCCATTTAGGGCAGTAATTGCGGCTTGACCTTCAGACACTGGTGGCATTTCAACAAATCCGTTCCCATCGGAGGTGTGATAAGCCCTATCTGGGTATTAACACAGAACAATACCCCGAACCAGATGGGGTCCATCCCCAGGCTGACAATTAATGGAGGCGACTGAGATGAAAGCATTACTGTTTACCCTAATCCTTGTCCCGTTTTTGGTTATAGGCCGTGCTCAAGCTACTCAGGTACGACCATGTTTGCGATAATGGGCTAAAAACAGCTAAAGGGGAAATGTATCTGATAAAATGCGAAGGCGAGGGTCACGAGCTAAGTAAAGGTGCCTACCAGGATGCAAGGACATGAGCACTCACCTTTTTGAATGCTTATGTAGACGGCAATAAAAGCGAACTGGAGAAATTTCAGCAGATGCTATCGGTTGAAGGTGGTGCCGAGGATGTGTTTTGGGTATTGGCACCCATAGCGGTCATTCAATTGAACCCTTTTGGATTTCTGCAATACCTTCAGTCGTTAGGACCATAACAAGGTTATAAACCATATTAGCTGCTGAGCGAGTAGAAAAACTGATAAAGAGTCAGTCGTGCTCGCACCAAACGACCATGTTCCACATAGGCTGTAAAGAACGAATACTTATTTTCAAGCTGATAAGAAGTATGTTCTCTATATAAGGTTATCCTATGCAGCAAATATCAATAACGGTAATTTTATACTCCTTTAGGGATTCTGACTCTCCTGTCTTAATTCCTCTATGTTCTCTCGTTCCCGTATTAAAAATTTCTCCCTGCCCTCTGTGTATGACGGTAGAACCCATTTCATTTCCTGCAGGTTTTGCGCAATAATCGGTATCCAGTTATACGGGATAGAGATTAGAATCCATCCTTCCTCAAATACCTCTTTTGCTCTCATACCAAAGGCCAACCCGGTAACCGTGTAATTCACTTTGCCGCTCCGGTATGGATAAAGGTAAATCCAGGCGCATCCCAGTACACCTGTTGTTTTGGACTCCCGTAGCTCACCGGTCGTATAGCTCATTGCCCTCAGCACGATTTCCGCCTGGCTGGCATTAGCCAGAAGAACCAAGAGGTCCGGCTCGAATTCCAATTTATCTAACGTAGAGAAAGCAACATAGTTAACGATACCCCTCGGTAGTACGGGAAGGTGTGGATAGAGGTTGCTGTTAGCCCGCGCCTCCTGGAAAATTTCAAGTTTAATCCCTATTTGTCCGCCCTCGGCGAATGAAGGCATATCCTCCATTCCCAATAATGCTTTTCCCAGGCAAGTCTCATTCTCTTTAGCGAAGTAAAACGGGGTTCCCCTTTCCTGTGCTTCTTTTAGCATTTCACAGAAAGACAGCTCTTTTTCTAGCTGCTTAATCCCTTCCGGTCTGGTGGGCAGGAACTTGACAGCTACGGGCGCCTTCTCAAAATTAAATTTGCTATATATAGATAAATCAGTTTGAAGCGGTCTCATATTAACCTCCCTTAAAATATATTTTCTAGTTTAAGAGTCCCGATGAACCATCTACAATAATTGAACCAGCGGCTATATAGGAATACATTAATCATGGAACTAGATCAAGTTAGCCCTCCTTTCATTGGCTTGATTAGATACCTATTATTGTGCCTTATGCCCCTTTGATTATTTACGAAATTCACAGTTGGAGCAAGTGTCCTCATTACCATATGTTTGACAGTAAATCTCTTTCTCTTTCCAGCATGGTTTTGCACAAACAACAAACTCAGAGTGATGCATACAGGCAGGACAACTATCCAAATACCAACAAGGGTAAAGCCGCAGATAATGACGTATTGCTGGAAGATTCAGCCCTTCTGCTATTAACCGCTGAATGAATCGTAACCGTTTCAGATCAGCCTCAGAAAAAAATCGCCTGCCGCTTCTCCTTTGTGGCTTAACTATCTCGGATTTTTCCCATACACGAATAGTTTCAGAATGCACATTGAGCAACTCTGAGACAACACCTATTGGAAATACTGGCAGGTCATCCATTGTCCTCGACTCCTAACATTCTAAATTGATGATATTCTGTTGTCAATTACGGACCTCACGATGTTCGTTTACAGGTACGCAGCACGCTGATTGTTATCCAAATGAATTGAACACCAATAAAAATATAATCTAGAGCCTTTGTCAATTGACAAAAAGCTAATTTGTTAGTAGTATCTAGTCAAAGCACCTAAATATTATTATTTAATCTAGTTGTATAATATTATATAACATTATGCAACATCCTGTAACTAGATTAAATTTGCCTCACACCGGAGACAGCAACCAGGGGGGTGATAGAAATGGCGTGATATATACGGTTTATTTCAGTCGAGGATTTTTCATCTCACAAGGAGGTTCCAATGAAAAAAGGAAAATTATTACTACTCTGTAGCATCGTTCTAATTACAGTTATAGTGGCGCTATCCGTTGCTGGTTGTCAGAAACCGGCACCTACAACCACCGAAACCAAGACATTGCCCATCGGAATGGCTCTGGGGATAACAGGTTTTTTCTCGGTTCGCGAAGTCCCTGATATGAATCAAACAAAAGTTGCTGCGGACATAATTAACGAGCAGGGTGGGATTACAGTTAACGGTGAAAAGTACCTGGTTAAGCTTCTCATTGAAGACACCAAGAGTACCATGGACGGCGTTACCGCTGCGGTAAACAAGTTAGTCTTTGATGATGGGGTTGACTTTATTATTGGGCCGACTGCGTTCTTCGCTGCGGCAGCCGGGCCGATCTGTGACCCGAATCAAGTGCTTCGTTTCATTACCTGGTGCGTCAATACCCCGGGGGAAGTAGACGGGAGCACGCCCTACGCATTTCTGGGTGGTAACGGGAGTGCCCTAACATCCAGTGCTGCTGTGAAGTATCTCAAGAAGAACTATCCTAATGTTAAAAAAGTGGCCATTGTCACCCCGGATGATGGCGCTGTACCCTTTGTAACACCAATAGCTACAAGATTGTTGGCAGCAGAGGGGATAGCCGTTGTTGGTGAAGCGATTGCCTACCCCAACGAAATGCAGGACTTCAGCCCTATCGTGGCAAAACTAAATGCAATGGAAGAAGCAGATGCCATATTTATGCAGAATGGTCTTGTCCCACATATGGGCGCCATCGTCAAAGGTCTGCGAGAATCAGGTAACTACAAGCCCTTTGCTGGCTCTCTGCCGGCCCGTATAAGTCAGGTTGTGAACATCGCCGGAGCGGAAGCCATGAAAGATGTGTTCTCAATCGCTTATACACCGGGTGATCCAGATATGCCACCTGTGGCGAAAGAAATAATCGACAGGATTGCAGCCCAGTTTGGAGCAGATTATCAATTAGAAATGTCAGGGCCCAACTGCCTGTGGATTCTCAAAGAGGGCATTGAGGCAGCTCAGAGCCTTGACCCAACGGTGGTAAAGGAGAAGTTGGAGACAATGGATGAAGTGGAAACCATTTTTGGAAAGGCGAAGATATGCGGTGACGAATCTTTCGGGATTAAGCACCATGTTATAGCGTCACCACAGGCAGTACAGATATTTAAGGATGGCGTTGAGACCTCCGCTGGCTGGATAGATATCGGCGTTATTCCCTGACTAACTGGTTTTGTACTATGACACGACTGGGGTAGGGGGGGATAACCCCCTTACCCCAGTATAGGTTTGAGCAGGTGAATTAAGCATCAGAGGGAAATAGCGCTATATGGAACTGGTAGTAGCAACGTTAACCAATTTGTTGATATTGTCGTCAATGTATATATTAGTAGCACTGGGCCTTGCTTTTCTTTTTAGCATGCTGGGGATACTCAATCTTGCCCATGGTGCCATCTACATGCTAGGCGGTTATATTGGGTTGGCATTGATAACGGCATTGGGTTTGAATCAGTGGTTAGCTCTAATACTGACAACTCTAATAGCGGCTACGTTCGGAGTATTCCTGGAGAAGTTCTGCTTCCGCCCCTTCGTAGGAGATTTCAACCGCACCATAATGATATGCGTAGTTATCACAGTGGCTCTACAGACTGGCGTTAATATTATTGCGGGAACCCAAATATTATCGTTACCTCCGTTTGTCGAGGGCATTCTTAGAATTGGACCTGCGTCGGTTAGCTACGAGAGAATTGTAACTTTCGCTATTGGAGCTATCCTCCTGGTGGTAATAATCTTGTTCGTAAATCGGACGAAATGGGGCCAGCAGATGCAGGCTATTGCGCAAGACATAGAGGGAGCCTACTTGCAGGGTATAAATGTCCACCGCATTTCTGCTCTTGCCTGTGCTATTGGTTGTGGCTTTGCAGCAATAGCCGGATGCCTGATAGGTGCTTATTTGAATTTAGGCCCTTTTATGGGTGATTTCATGCTGATTAAAATCCTCATGGTGGTTATTCTGGCTGGGGTGGGGAGCATCAGCGGCATATTCATTACCGGGTTCGCACTGGGAATCCTGGATGCTACATTGCCGGTACTGCTTAACGGTGCTATTAGCGATGCCATTGCTGTTGCCATAGTTGTCGGTCTTCTTCTGCTCCGACCTCAGGGTTTCTTTGGGCATGAGGCATGATAGCCAAGGATTATGGATAAAGGATTATTTATTATAAATTATGAGTAATAGTCAGCTTCCTGAATCCATGCCATTTAATTTTAAGATAGGTGGGAGGAAATGGACCAAGCCTGCTATTTTAACCGGGCTGGTCGTCATTATAGCCTTACTCCCGGTATTCCTTAGCTCTGCTTACATTTGGCATATTATTATCCTGACTTTCATATACATCATTGTCACTGTCAGCCTGCGCACGATAATTATTTCGGGTCAGTTCCCTTTAGGGCATGCGGCTTTCATGGGTATCGGGGCTTATCTGGCTGGTATGGCATCAAAATGGCTTGACTTGCCACCATGGGTTACCATTCCATCGGCAGCTCTAATAACAGCAGGCATCGGTATGTTACTGGGATTCCCATTTGCCAGACTGAGGGCCCTGTACTACGCCATGGGTAGCCTGTTCTTTGGGATAGGAGTCCTGCAGGTCATTTATGCGCTTGGAGAAGTGACCGGTGGCTACAGCGGCCTCGTGGGAATCAAACCTTTGTTCGTGGGTTCCAAGTTGCCATACTATTATTTCTTTCTTGGGTTAACCCTGGCCAGCATTATAGCCCTCTATAGATTCGAGTTCTCGCGCATTGGCACGACTTTGAAGGCCATTGCCCAATCACACGTCGTGGCATCCAGTGTTGGCATTAATGAAGGATGGTATAGAATTCTGGCCGTGGGTGTAGGGTGCTTCTTTGTCGGCCTAGCCGGTGCCGGCTATGCTCATTACAATTTAGTATTATCTAGCTCAAGTTTTAACTTCATGGCAACCTTGTGGCTAGTAATGTATGTTCTTATTGGTGGAATCAATAGCTTTGCTGGACCTATCATCGGAACCATAATTCTAATTATAATACCTGAATTTTTCCGTGATTTGAAAATGTATGCCCCCTTTGTTAATGCTGCTATTCTTGGTATTGTTGTATACTTAATGCCTCAGGGTCTCGTTAGCTTACCCCAGATGGTAAGGTCATGGTTGACAAAATGTCAGAATACTAAAAAGGTGCGCCATGCTTCTTGAGATTAATGGGTTGACCAAATTTTTTGGCGGTTTGGCCGCAGTCCAGCAACTTGATATGTATATCAACGAAGGAGAGCTCACGGGCTTGATCGGCCCTAATGGTGCTGGCAAAACTACGATATTCAATCTTATCACCGGCATATACAGACCCACTAGAGGAAAGGTAACATTTGCCGGAAAAAATATTGTAGGTAAAAAGCCCCATGAGATTGCCAGGCTGGGAGTAGGCAGGACTTTTCAGCTGAACCCTCTCTTCGGTAATTTTACCGTTTTACAAAATGTATCTACATCCTTCCATCTCTACCCGAGGTCAAGCCTGCTAGATATATATTTTAATACCGCTAGCTACCGCCGTAACGAAGCCTATATCTCGGAACAGTCCCTGGAAATCTTGAAGCTGGTAAGACTAGATAAAGTTAAGGATGAGCTTGCTAAGAATCTACCTCACGGGTATCAAAAGATGCTTGGCATTGCGAGAGCCCTGGCTATTAAGCCCAAATTGCTATTACTGGATGAGCCGATAGCCGGGATGAACCCGAGTGAAATTGAGTTCACGATAACTGCTATTAAGAAAATGCAGCAACAGGGAATCACTATCCTGCTGGTTGAACATAACATGAGAATTTTGGATTTATGTGAAAGGGTTATAGTTATTGATTTTGGGCAGAAAATTGCCGAAGGCTTACCCAAAGACGTGAGGGGGAACAAAGAGGTAATTCGAGCTTATTTCGGTGGTGAACGTGTTGCTTGAAATTGAAAATATAACAGTGCACTATGGGAAATCCATCGCAATACAAGACGTTTCGCTGGAAGTTGACGAGGTGTCCGTGGTCAGCATTATTGGTGCCAATGGAGCCGGTAAAAGCACTATTTTAAGGGCCTTGTCCGGGTTAGTGCCGTTAACCTCGGGGGAAATTCGGTTTGCGGGCAGCCAGATAAACGGTAAGTCCGCTACTGAGATTGTGACACTTGGCATCGTCCACATCCCCGAAGGCAGGCATCTTTTTCCTTATCTCAGTGTCTTGAGCAATCTCAAACTTGGTGCCAGTTTACGCAAAGATAAGGCTGGCATCAACAAGGACTTGGAAGAGGTCTACAGGCTCTTCCCTATATTACGGGAGAGGCGCAATCAGAAGGCCGGAACACTGAGCGGGGGTGAACAACAGATGCTGGCCATCGGTCGCGGTTTAATGGCTAAACCTAAGCTGCTCTTGATGGATGAGCCTTCAGTAGGCTTGGCTCCCATAGTGATTGAGCAATTGGGTGAGGTTATAAAGGACATTAATAAGAGGGGAGTCAGCGTTCTGCTGGTTGAGCAGAATGTTCACTTAGCCCTCGGGGTAGCCAGTATGAGTTATGCACTACAGGTTGGCAGAGTCGTTCTCCAGGGCGACATCGCTACAATGAGGTCTAGCGATATTGTCAAAAGAGCCTACCTGGGAGGATAAACTGCTACCAGATTCCCATGAGAGTGGTAACGATAACTGGAAAACTAAGATTTACTATTCCGGCATTAGTACATATCGGCATTACAATAAGGGATCTTAGGAAAGCCGTCGAATATTATTCTGAAGTCTTTGTGCTTGGCACTTTGATTAGTATTGCTCTTTACTGCAGAAAAACACTGGGTGACGGGTGGTTGTATCAGTTAATGGGGGTCAGGGGTGAGGTAAAACCAGATGGCACATTCGAGCAGAACCTGAAACACTTTCACCCCATCTCCTAACTTTGACATGATTACATTTCAGGACATATAATGAGTCTAACCTTATTGTTAAGAGGACTGGGAACTTGGCAAAGCAAGACAAACTGGAATCGGTAAACGACAATTCAGCATCGGATATCGAGCGTATCGCTCAGCGTCTTGACATGCTGGACCAGCGCCTGGACAATGTCGACTCCATAGTATCAGCGGTCGCCGAAAGGGTAATGCGTCAGCCGATTACCCTCAATGTAACCTGCTCGAAGTGCGGCCATAAGATAGAAATCGCCATTATTGGCACCGAGAAGCCAACCCGATAAAGACTTTATGTAAACCACGCTGCGTTTAATCGGCCCTAAATTCCCCGGCAGTCTTATTTCTTAATTACCAGTAAATGACATCCACGACCGAGGAAAACGATAATGCCCCAGCTTATAATAATCATCAGCTACTTCTTAGCCATGCTCGCCATCGGGGTAGCCAGCCGCAAAAAGGCCGGCCAGGCGGACGATTTCTTCGTAGCCGGGAGAAAAGGCTCCTCATTATTCATCGTCGGCTCGCTGCTGGCCACCATTATCGGCGGGTCGGCCACGGTGGGTATGGCCGGGCTGGGTTTTCAACGGGGACTGACCGGGGCCTGGTGGCTGCTGGCGGGCAGTGCCGGCCTGATATGCCTGGGACTGTTTTTCGCCAGGAAAGTCAGGAAATTCGCCCTCTACACTCTCCCCGAACTGATAGAAAAGCAATACGACCGGCGCATGGCCTTCGCCTCTTCGATACTTATCGTCATCGCCTGGATAGGCGTGATTGCCGCCCAGATTATCGCCGCCGGCAAGATAATGAGCATCCTGGGTATCGGCACGCCGACCCTCTGGATGGTGATTTTTTCCCTAGTCTTTATCGCCTACACGGTACTGGGCGGCCAGTATTCCGTCATCCGCACCGACTTTTTTCAGTCGGTGATAATCTTCGGGGGGATTTTTACCGGCCTGGGACTGCTCCTCTCACGACTGGGGGGATGGGATGGACTGCAAAGCTCGCTGTCGCCGGACATGTTCGCCTTTCCCACCGGCTCAGAGTTCGGCGGGGCCGACCTCGCTGCCATGCTCCTGGTGGTCGGACTGACCTATGTCGTCGGGCCGGACATGTACTCGCGGATATTCTGCGCCAGGGATGATGCCACGGCGCGGGCATCCACCTTCTGGACAGCAGGACTCGTTATACCGATAGCCTTTGCCGTTACCCTGATTGGCATGGGGGCCGCCGTCCTGTTCCCGGAAATTGCGCCGGAGCAGGCTCTCCCCATGGTTATCAGCGAAGTATTTTCACCGCTTATCGGAGGTATCGTCCTGGCGGCGCTGCTCTGCGCCGTGATGTCCTCGGCAGATACCACCCTGCTGAGCGCCAGCACCATTCTGACCGTGGATATCATCGGGGGATTCCGTTCATCGCCCGATAGAAAAAACATCCTGCCACGCTCCCGCTGGCTGATAATACTGCTGGGAATTATTTCGCTGGTGGTGGCGTTACTGCTCAAGGGAATAATCAGCGCCCTGCTGTTTGCCTACACAGTCTATACCTGCGGCGTAATTCTGCCGGTGATAGCCGGGTTCTTCAAGAGCCGGCTTAAAGTAACCGCGACAGGGGCGCTGGCGGCGCTCATCGGCGGCGGGGCTGCCGGTATTGCCAGCAAGCTGGTGTCGGTAAAATACCTCGACCTCGGAGCGCTGGCACTGAGCGGCGCGCTCCTTTTCCTGGTCAGCTTTATAGATAATAGGATAAAAAGGCGACGCTTCTAGTTGCTAGCTCTGGGCTCACGACGGGTAAACTGTCTGAAGGCAACTGTGCAAACAAGCATAAGAGCCGCCGTGAAGTAAAAGGCAAATTCAACACCCACTAAATCGGCTGCCAGGCCGGCCAGAATCGGCCCGACGGACATGCCCACACCCATGCCCATATTGAACATGGCCATGGACACACCCATACCAAATTTCCTGCCTTCTTCAATTACAAGAGCCGAAGCGGACGGTAAAGCCATAGCGTCGCCGATAATGGCGAAGGCGAGAAAAATCATTAACGTCCAGAAGCCGACAGCCTGAGGAATCAGGAGCATGGAGAGTAATATACCGAGACTCCCGAAAATTACGATTACCCTTTTATTATACCTGTCGGCAAGTCGGCCGCTAAATAACTGTATCAATCCCGCTCCCAGGACAAGAACCGACAATAACATACCGATAAGGGACGGACTCAAACCGATGGTAAGACCGGCAAAGACGGGGATAAAAGTCTGGACAACGCCCCTGTGGGCTGCGTCACCAATCTGGAAGCTAAAAAGTCCCTTGGTTACATTACTGGACGCTATCTCCTTAAAAGAAGACCTTGGAACAACCTCTCTTTTCTTGTGGATGATTTCCGGTAGGAAGAGGGTAATCCCCAGAAACGCCAGCACGTTGAGACCACCCATAACATAGAAAGCGGAATCCATCCCGAAATAATCGGTCAGAATTCCACCCATGAGGGGACCGAAGCCCCAGCCTATTAAAAACGTGGCGTTAAAGAATCCCATCCATTTGCCTTCTTCACCTTCCGGGGCGATATCGCCGATATAGGCCTGGGCAATGGGTTGAACAAGACCTGCTGCCACACCCTGCAACAACCGTATCACCAGCAGGCTGACCACGTTATCCGCGAGGACATAGGCAAAAGAGGTCACGGCGAAAAGGAACAGGCCGACGGATATAACCATTTTGCGACCGCGGCGGTCCGACAATTTACCGACAAAAGGCAGGATAACCGTGCGGGAAATCGCATAACCGGCAAAGATAACACCTACCCAGACACCGGTAGCCCCCATATTCTTGGCATAAATGGGCAACAGCGGCGCTATAATGCCGAGGCCAATCATCGAGGAGAAAATGGACAGCCCCAGAACAGGAAAGACTTTATTTATCGTGCGGGACATAAATTAGTCTAGCAGTTCAGGGGTATACCTGTAAAATAGCCATACATTAACTACCCACCCAACCCCGCCCTTTCAGCAGAACCCGATTGCGTTCGTAGCTAATCGCTGATATAATTAATCTTGTGAACGCAGAAAATAAACTGGAAACCATGCGCCACTCGGCCTCTCACGTCCTGGCCGAGGCCGTCCTATCATTATTTCCGGACGCCAAATTCGGCATCGGCCCGGCTATTGAAAACGGCTTTTACTACGATTTCGATTTGCCGCGCTCGCTGACCCCCGATGACCTGCCCGTTATCGAGGAGAAGATGGGCGAGATAATCAAAGCGGATTTGCCCTTCAGTCACCGGGAAATTACCAAGGCAGAAGCCAAAAAGCTATTCGCTGCCCAGCCTTACAAGCTCGAACTGATTGACGAAATCCCCGACGACAAGGTAGGCGTCTACGAGCAGGGAAACTTTATCGACCTGTGCCGGGGGCCTCATGTTAACTCCACCGGCGAGATTAAGGCCTTCAAGCTGACCAACATCGCCGGGGCTTACTGGCGGGGCAACGAACGTTTCCCCATGCTGCAGAGAATCTACGGCACCGCTTTCAACAGCCAGAAAGAGATAGATGAGCACCTAGCCACCATAGAAGAGACCAAGAGGCGTGACCACCGCAAGCTGGGCAGGGAGCTGAACCTGTTCACCACATCCGACGAGATAGGCAGCGGACTTATTATTTACCTGCCCAAAGCAGGGCGCATCCGCGCCGTCATCGAGGAGTTCTGGAGGCAGGAGCACTTCGCCAACGGCTATGAAATTCTGTACACACCGCATATCGGCTTGAGCAAGCTCTGGGAAATCAGCGGCCACCTGGACTTCTACCGGGAGAACATGTACTCGCCAATCGACATCGAGGGACAGGACTATTACCTCAAGCCGATGAACTGCCCCTTCCACATGTTCGCCTATAAATCGCAGGTGCGCTCTTACCGCGATTTGCCCCTGCGCTGGGCGGAACTGGGCACCGTCTACCGCTACGAACGCAGCGGGGTGTTACTCGGCCTGATGCGTACCCGCGGCATTACCCAGGACGACGCCCATATCATCTGCACACCGGAGCAGATGAACGACGAGATATCCGAGGTACTCCGCTTTTCCCTGTACATGTGGCGCGTCTTCGGCTTTAAAAACATCAAGGTCTACCTGTCCACACAACCCGAAAAATCAATCGGCACCGAACAGATGTGGCAGGATGCGCAGGATGCCCTGCGCAGAGTCATCGATGAGAACAAGCTCGAGTATGAGGTCGATGAGGGCGGCGGCGCCTTCTACGGCCCTAAAATCGACCTGAAAATCGAGGACGCCCTGGGACGGGAGTGGCAGATGACCACCATCCAGTTCGACTTCAACCTGCCGGAGCGTTTCGACCTGGTCTATATCGGGGCGGACGGCCAGGAGCACCGACCCTACATGATACATCGCGCCCTGCTCGGCTCCTGGGAGCGTTTCTTCGGGCTACTGATTGAACATTATGCCGGCGCTTTCCCGGTGTGGCTGGCGCCGGTGCAGGTAAAGATAATTCCCGTAGCCGACCGCCACCTGGACCATGCCCGCAATCTTGAGAAAGAACTGAGAAGCCATGGCGTGCGGGTAGAGGTCGATGACCGTTCCGAAAGGATGAACCTTAAAATCAGGCAGGCGCAGCTTGAGAAGATACCCTATATGGTTATCATCGGCGATAAAGAGGTGGCCGATAACTCCGTTTCCGTCCGGCTCCGCAGCGGCGAGCAATTGCCCACCCAACCCCTGGCCGACTTCCTGGAGACCGTAAACGCGGCAATCGCCAGTAAGATATAAAATTGAGGGCGACGTCACTTTCGCGGGTTCGGGGAGTTGATTTCCACTACCGGAATATGGTATAGTTTTTGTTCGTAGGATACCTGTGGTTGGAGGAGGTTTAAAAGGACATAATTAAACAACTTCGTGTCAACGAGCGAATAATCGCCAGAGAGGTTCGCCTGGTTGGGGAGAAGGGGGAGCAGCTCGGAATTATGCCCTTGGTTCAGGCACGGGAGACGGCGAGAAAACATAACCTGGACCTCGTCGAGGTAGCGCCTACATCAGTGCCACCCGTCTGTCGCCTTCTTGACTATGGTAAGTTCAAGTACGAGCAGCAGAAGAAAGAACAGCAGGCGAAGAAGGGACAGAAGGTCTCCTTATTGAGAGAGATTCGCCTGCGACCCAAGATAGGTGCCCACGATTTTGAAGCCAAAGCCAGGAAGGCCAAGAAGCTGCTGGTTGATGGTGATAAAGTTAAAGTAACATTGATGTTCCGGGGGCGCGAAATAACGCATCCCGAACTGGGCTGGAAAATCTTACAGCGGATGGCGGAGACATTGAACGAAATCGCCTCGCTGGAGAGACAGCCGGTAATGGAGGGCAGAAGGATGGACATTATCCTGGCCCCGGCCGGTTCCAAACCAAAAGTAAAAGTAGAAGCAAAGGAAACCGAGAATGCCAAAAATCAAGACGCATAAAGGCGCCAAAAGCCGCTTCCACATTACGGGCAGCGGCAAGATAATGCGCGCCAAGGGGCCGAAAAGCCACCTTCGCACCAAGAAAGCCAAGCGGGTACGTCGCCAGCTTGACAAGATGATAGAGTTGAACCCCCGTGACCGCAAGCGCATATCAAGGCTGATACCCCACGGGGTCAAATAGACAGGAGGAACCATCACTTGCCTAGAGTAAAAAGAGGAGTAACCTCACACCAGCGACATAAGAAGATACTGTCCATGACCAAGGGCCACCGGGGCACCAAGCACCGGCTCATCAAGAGGGCCAACGAGTCCGTGCTAAAGTCGCTATCCTACGCCTATTTTCACCGGCGCGAGCGAAAAGGCGACATGAGGCGACTCTGGATTCTGCGCGTTAATGCTGCCTGCCGGGCCCGGGGAATCACCTACAGTAAATTCATGGACGGATTAAAAAAGTCCGATATTGAAATAAACCGGAAGATGCTGGCCGATATGGCCGTCAGGGAGCCAGAAAGCTTTAGCAGCCTGGTCACTCTCGCTGGAGGGAAAGGCCAGGACTAAAACACTCCGACTCCTAAAAAGTCTTCGCAACCAGTTCCCCTTCCCTTCACCAAAGGAAGGGGATATTTATAACAGGCGGAAAAATGTTAGAGAAGATAGACGAGATAAAAGCGGAAGCCCTGAAGCAGCTGGACGGTATTGACGATGTCAAGGACCTGGAGTCATGGCGCGTTCATTACCTGGGCAAGAAAAGCCCGCTGACCCGGATTCTGCGCAGCCTGTCAACGCTGTCCATGGAAGAAAGAAAGGCCGTCGGGGCTGCAGCCAACCAGCTCAAATCTTTTCTGGAAAACAGCGCCGGCGAGAAAGGGCAGGCCCTCCGTGATGCCCGGCTGAGCTCAGAGGCAGCCAGGGAAACAATCGACATCAGCCTGCCGGGTCGACCCTACCCGGTCGGGCACCTGCACCCGATTACCCAGGCAATCGAAGAGATATGCGATATTTTCGTCTCCATGGGCTTCCAGGTCGCGGAAGGCCCCGACGTGGAGCTGGACTACTATAACTTCGAGGCGTTGAACATACCCGCGGAACACCCCGCCCGCGACTCCATGTCGACGTTCTGGATTGATTCCACTAAAGGCAAAAAACAAACACTGCTGCGAACGCACGGCACGGCCATCAGCGCCAGGGTCGTCGAGAAGATGAACCCGCCCATCAGGACGATTGAGCCGGCCCGCGTCTACCGCTACGAGGCCACGGACGCCACCCACCTGAATATCTACCACAATATGGACGGCCTGGCCGTGGACAAAGGCATTACGATGGCGGACCTGAAAGGCGTCCTCTACGAGTTCGTCCGCCGCTACTTCGGTGAAAAGAGAAAAGTGCGTTTTCGCACCGATTACTTTCCGTTCGTCGAACCGGGCGCGGAAATCGCCATCGACTGCATCGTCTGCAAGGGCTCCGGCTGCCGACTCTGCGGGAACAGCGGCTGGATTGAGATACTGGGCTGCGGCATGACTCACCCCGAGGTACTGCGGCGGGGCGGTATCGACCCGGAAGAGTATACCAGTTTTGCCTTCGGCATGGGCCTGGAACGACTGCCCATGCTGCGCTACGGGATTGACGATATGCGGCTTTTCTACGGCAACGACCTCAGGTTTTTAAGGCAATTTTAGGAGAGCATATAAGAGTTGTTTAACAAACGCCAGGCGTCATTGCGAGCCCTTACGCTACGCTCAGGATAAACTCCGCGAAGCAATCCGCATGACCGTGTTTGAGATTGCCACGCCTGCGTGCCGTAACGCACTTCGGCTCCTCGCAATGGCACTGTTTTAATAAACAATTCAGGAAAATAAAATGAAAGTACCGTTAAACTGGCTGAAAGACTATGTAAATGTTACCCTGCCCCCGGCAGAACTGGCCGAGAAGCTGACAATGGCCGGCTTCGAGGTGGCCGAAATCATAACCACCGGCGGCAGCTGGGATAACATCATCATCGGGCAGATAACGGCGGTCGAACCCCACCCCAACGCCGACCGCCTCAGACTCGCTACAGTCGATTCAGGCAAGGAACAGGAGACCGTGGTCTGCGGCGCCCCCAACCTGAATACCGGCGATAAAATTGCCTTCGCCCGCATCGGCGCCCGCCTGATAAACCCGTATAACGGTGAAGTCGAGGAATTGAAAACGGCCAGGATTCGCGGCGTCGTTTCCAGCGGCATGATTTGCTCCGAGAAGGAGCTCGGCATATCCGACAGCCACGAAGGCATTATGGTCTTAGCGGCAGAGGCAGCAATCGGCACGCCGCTGGCCGACCACATGGGCGATACGGTTTTGGACATTGATGTCACCGCCAACCGCCCCGACTGCCTTTCGGTGGTCGGCATCGCCCACGAAGTCGCCGCCCTGAGCGGACAGAAGATGCACATCCCGGAAATCAGCTATAAAGAAACCAACAGCCCGATAGATAAGCAAATAACGATAGAAATCGCCGACCCCGACCTGTGCCCCAGGTACTGCGCCAGCCTAATTACCGGCGTCAAGATAACCGAATCGCCCGCCTGGCTGCAGGAGCGACTCATCGCCTGCGACCAGCGCCCGATAAACAACATCGTCGATATCACCAACTATGTCATGCTGGAGTACGGGCAGCCCCTGCATTCGTTCGACTACGATAGACTCAGGGAGAAGAAAATAATCGTGCGCCGGGCCGCCGAAGGTGAAGACTTCTATACACTGGACGAAGTAGAACGCAAACTGACCGGTGACATGCTGGTTATCGGCGACGGCGAGGGGACGGTAGCCATCGCCGGAGTCATGGGCGGCCTCAACAGCGAGGTTACCGAAGGCACCACGTCCATCCTGCTGGAAGCCGCCAGCTTCAAAGCGGCCAGCATTCACTATACCAGCCACCACCTCGGCCTGACGAGCGAAGCCTCGATACGCTTCGAGCGCGGCATCAGCGCCGGCCTGACTATACCCGCCCTGCGTCATGCCACGCAGCTGATTGCGGAACTGGGCGGCGGGAAAGTCGCTCAGGGCATCATCGATGCTTACCCCGGTAAAAAAGAACCCGAGCCCGTAACATTAACACCAGAGAAAGTAAAGCGCGTCATGGGCACAGCCATCAGCCGCGACCGGATAGCGAAAACCCTGACCTCGCTGGGCTTCGAGTGCCAGGCGGAAGGCTCACGGATATCGGTCATAGCACCCTACTGGCGCAGCGATATCAGCCAGGACGTTGACCTCATCGAGGAGGTCGCCCGCATCATCGGCTACGATAAAATTCCCACCACCATGCTCAATGAGCCGATACCCCAGCAGAACCCGGAACCCGTCCTCGGCCTGAAGAGGAAATTAAGACAATGCCTGGTGGGCCACAGCTTCCAGGAGATAATGACCTATTCGCTGACCGGTCTCCAGGCACTGAGCAATCTGGTACCGGAACCCCGTCCCCCGAAACCGATGCCTCTGCGCGTCGTCAAGCCGCTGACGGCCGACCAGGAGTACCTGCGTCCCAACCTGCGCGCCAACCTGCTGGCCACCCTGGAGTCCAATCGTCGCCACGAAGACGGCGGCATCAGGCTCTTCGAACTGGGCAAGGTATACCTGCCGAGGGAAAACGACCTGCCCGGCGAACCCGAGGCGCTGTGCGGCATCATGAGCGGCCCCAGGGTCGAGAGTTCCTGGCTGGGCAGCGGCGGGGCGTTCGACTTCTACGATGTCAAGGGGGTGGTCGAAGGACTGCTCGACCACCTGGACGTGGCCGTCAGCTTCGAGAAAAGCAACGACGAGGGCCTGCATCCCGCCCGACAGGCCGCCATAGTTATCGAAGACGACGGACTGAAAGTGAAGCTGGGCATCATCGGCGAACTGCACCCCAAGGTAGCCGACGCCTTCGAGATTGATGGGCCGGTCTGCGTGTTCGAAATCAACGTTTCGGCGCTGCTGCCCTTCGCGGCCATTTACAAGATGTTCCAGTCGATACCGCGCTTCCCGAGCATCATCAGGGACCTGGCCCTCGCGGTTGATGCCGATGTAACGCACCAGAAGGTCCTGGACATCATCAAGAGCTTTTCCCTGATAAGCGAGGTTATCCTCTTCGACGTGTATTCCGGCAAGCAGGTGGCCGCGGGCAAGAAATCGCTCGCCTACCGGCTCGTCTACCAGTCGCCCACGCATACCCTGACCGACGAAGAAGTCAATAAAGTTCAGGAGCAAATCCTGAAGCGATTGACCGGTGAACTGGGGGCGACGTTGCGGGGTTAAAAGCCCTTCCCTCCCCACCCCCCAACATGATTAACCGACCTGACTATCCCACCACTTTATTGGGCAAACCGATGCCAGTTACCAAAAGTAGAACAGGCGAGGCAAGGATATTGAAGCTCTATCTACCGACCAACTCAGTAAATCCCTCTTCCCCAAGGTCAATGCCATGCTCTCGAAGAATTTCAGCCCATTGAACATAGACAATGCGACGGAATGACTGAACCTTGAACCATTCACTATTGATGATGTTGTGGTAGTATGACGGATTATGTTGCCAAGTGTCCAGATTATCCACACTAACAGCTACATGGTTATAAGCGCTTGAGTCAAAGGCAATATAGGGCGTTCCTATCTCTACCTCATTCAAGTAAATGTCCACCAATGAGGCTTTAATCGACTGTAACTCTAGTGGAGGGTGTAACATGACAAGCCTTTGCAATAACGATGTCATACCCTCTAATCCAGTTGGCGGGACTTCTATATCCAGATGTGCGTAGGCATTCGGTGGTACACCCGTAAGAAAGGTTTGCCTCATTGCCCATTGCATACCTGGTATGCCTACCTTCATTCTTAGCGGTGCGTAGCAATTTACAAGAGCGTCACGTTTCCCTTCAATCTCCAATACCTGGCGGGTGAAGGAGATAATTTCCTTGCGTTCTGAATCCGACCCTGAGAAAAGGCCACAGGCTGGCAGGAGTATTGCTAAAGAGAGTAGGCTGGCTAGAACTATAAGAAGTTTATGTTTTACTTCAAGCATTGAATCACCACTAATAAAGCTGAGTCCATCGCTTTTGTTCCCTCTTGTTCTCAAGGCAGAGGAAGATAATCCAACCGAATGGTATGAAGTTTATGAGAACCCAAGCATATGAGCGCTTTTTCATCCAGCAGCCCCACAGGAGAACTATGAAATTTAAGAATAATCCAAAGAGATAAAATATGGGAACAGATAAACCGCCACCCAAGCCCATAAGAAATAGCCCAGGGATACAGCAAAGGATGATAACCCAATTCACATGCCTTTGAAACCAACTGGGTTTTCGTGTCTTATTCAGATGTTCTGGCATCGAATTCCTCAAGCCAATAATTAGAGTCTTTCTCAAAGATATTATACTCCCCTCTTGTAAGTATGCATATGGGGCTATAAATGGTCGTTGATAAACAACGGGAGAGTTTAAGAGGGGCGCCAGCCCCTCTTTCTATATCCTCCCCCTCTCCTTGATAGGAGAGGGGGACCGAGGGGGTGAGGTAGATGACTAACTTCTAACAAGCTCTTTGAGCTTCTCTATTATCCCCTCCAGCGGCACCAGTGCCAACTCTTTCTCGGAGCGCTTCTTTAACTCCACACTGTCATTTTGAAGCGTCCGCGGGCTGACGGTCACCCTGAAAGGAATCCCCAGAAGGTCGGCGTCGTTGAACTTGACGCCGGGCGACTCTTCACGGTCGTCGAAAAGGACCTCCAGCCCCGCCGTTTCGAGGTCTTCATACAGCTTTTCGGCGACATCAGCTACCTTTGAATCTTCACGGTATAACGGGCAGAGATAGATATGATAGGGGGCGATGGGCACCGGCCAGACAATGCCCTTGTCGTCGTGGTTCTGCTCGATGGCCGCCGCCAGCAACCGCCCGATGCCGATGCCGTAGCAGCCCATGACGGCCGGACGGGACTCGCCTTTTTCATCGATAAACGAGGCTCCCAGTTTCTCACTGAGGAAAGTGCCCAGCTTGAAGATATGCCCGACCTCGATGCCGTGAGTCGAGGCGTATGTACCGCCGCATCGGGGGCACTTATCGCCCGCCCGGGCACTGGCGATATCCGCCACGATGTCCGCCTTAAAATCCCTGGGGTAGTTCACGTTTCTGATGTGGGTATCCGGCTTATTGCCGCCGGCAACGAAGTTCGTACCCGACTTTACGGAATCGTCGGCGATAACCTGAAAACCCTTAATGCCCACCGGCGAGGCAGCCCCGGCGACAATGCCGGCTTCGATTACCTCGGCCTCGGTGGCCATGCGGAGTTCGCCAGCCTTGAGGATATTATTGAGTTTGATTTCATTAACGCCGAGGTCGCCGCGGATGACCACGAAGACCATCTTGCCGTCGGCGATATAAAAGACCGCTTTCAGGGTATGGCTTTGAGGCACCTTGAGGAAACCGGCCACTTCCTCGATAGTTCCCATGCCCGGCGTGGCTACCTCCTCGACGGGCAGCGGCTTGCCGTTATCAATCTTCTCTTTAACGCTTTCCGCCTTTTCCGCATTGGCGGCATACTTGCAGCCGTTACAGTAAAGAACCTCGTCCTCGCCGCTTTCGGCAATTAACATGAACTCGTTAGAATCCTTACCGCCGATAGCGCCGCTGTCGGCTTCGACGAGCATGGCGGGCAGGCCGCAGCGGTCATAGATATTCTGGTAGGCCCGGAGCATCTTCCGGTAGCTCTCGTCCAGTCCGGCCTCGTCGACATCAAAGCTATACAGGTCTTTCATATGGAACTCACGCACCCTTATCAGTCCGCCCCGGGGACGCGGCTCGTCGCGGAACTTGACCTGAATCTGGTAGAGGAGCAGGGGCAGGTCGCGGTAGCTCCGGGCATAGCGACCCACCAGCTGGGTAATCACCTCCTCGTGGGTCGGGCCCAGGGCCAGCGGGCGTTCCCGGCGGTCATAGAGAGTGAAAAGCGACTTGCCGAAAGCCCGGTCGCGCCCGGTCATCTGCCACAGTTCCAGCGGCTGGAGCACCGGCAGGTTGACTTCCTGTCCGCCGGCTTTATCCATCTCGTCGCGGATGATGTTTTCTATCTTTTTCAGCACCCTCCAGGCCAGCGGCAGGTAGGAATAGATGCCGGCACCCAGTTGATTGACCATCCCCGCCCTCACCAGCAGCTGGTGGCTGACCGTATCCGCGTCGGCGGGAACCTCCCTTAAAGTCTTGCCGAACAGCTTTGATATGCGCACTCTTAACTCCTCTTATGTTTTATCATAACTTTTTAGCTAATCCGTCCAATTCTGCCTTTACCTGCTGTAGCCTGGCATCCTGTTCATCACGGACTTCTACCAGCTTATTATACACAGCCAGCAACTGGGCGGCTATAGTCGGGTTGGTCGACCGGTCATGTTCCTCGGCAACCGCTACGGCTTCGTTGTGTATATCGCTTATGATGCCTACCCTGATATTGTACTCTCTAACCAGCTCGTTATGGCTCTTCAAGTCGGCGGGGCTATCGAAGTACCAGCCATTATAGTAATAGGCGTTTTCACTTCTGGTAATGACGTAGCCGCCGGTGGCTTCCAGCGCCAGGTACTCGCCGGGAGCGACCTCGGCCAGCACCCAGGCGTGGTTGCACTGGAGGATATCAGAAACGAGGCTATCGGTATCACCTATGGCGATGACCGCATCGATTCCCTGGGCTTTGAGCATATTCCAGACTTCCCCGGCCATGTCCGAGCAGATGAACAGGTCAATCGTGCTGTATTCGTGGGTATCATGATAGTATTTAACGATTTTCCCGGCGGTCTCCGCGGGCGTGGCCCCGACCAGCTCGTACTGCTCTTTGAGGCTGGCTGCCAGGCCTTCAAGTTCGCCAACCTTCGACTTGGCTTCATCGAGTTCAGCAAATAAAGCGTCTCTTTCAGCTTCCATAGTACTGATATTGTCACGCGCCTCGTTTATCTTGTCCTGGGCTTCATCAAACTGGGCAACAACCTGGTCGTAAACTTCCTGCGCTATACCGCCTGCCTGACACCCCGTGAGAGCGAACGAGAGCAAAAATACGGCCGCTACGAGTGTTAACAGTATCTTTCTTCTTTTCATGAGAACCTCCTTATGGTTTTGCTCTTTATCTACCTCTCCCCCTGTGTCCCCCTCTCCTTACGAGGTTTCAAAGGAGAGGGGGAGGGATTTTTTGAAGGGGTGGCCCCTTCAAGCTTCCCCTCTATGACAAACCTTTTCTAGTTTGACTCGAAAATAAGCTGACTTAATAAGCTTATGATGCTTGCCTTGCCCATTGATACCAAGTCTCTAGTTCATCAAGTGTCGGCGGTAAACAACCTCTCGTGATTGTAACCCAATTATATTCGTCAACAAGTTTCACAAGGCTTGACGATGACCTACCAAGCAGTTCTGGCAATTCAGCTAGCGAGATACCATATTCTTTGCATTCTGTCTCAAGTTGGAATAATTGTTGTTTAGTAGTTATCAGGAATTTCCTGTATGATTCAGGGCTATCGTCATATCTATTGCCTCGTATTGCTCCATCCCAAGGCGGGAAAGCATCTTTCCTAAGAGTAAACAATATCTTTGCAGCACCAGTTGGCCCCACTCTTTTCGTTTCAGAGGCCTTCACATTCATTAAATTCTTGTATGCTATCTTTGCGTTGTCCAATTCGTCGTCAGAAAGAAATTGCAGCGCTTTTTCAAGAGGTGGGAGCAAATGCCCATCTTCTTCATACCAAACTCTTAAATTTTGTGAAGCCTTCTCGTAAAAACTTTTTTCAAATTGGCGACATCCAAAATTATTTAGCCATTCTAAAAGTGCTTTTCTGTGAGTTTCGCTCCGCATGTCCAAAAAAGACTTTGTCTGCTCAAGAAAATCACAATAAGTCTCGTCAAAGTTTGTAAACCCTGCATACACATAGCAAGCACATGCTAATTCATATAACTTCATGCTCTCCCTCCTTTTTCAGAACCCCTCCACCTCTTTCATCAGGGCGGTGAGGAAGTCCTTTTCCGCTACCACGGCCACCTTTTTACCCTTTTTAAAGATAACGCCTTTGCCCTTGCCGCAGGCGATGCCGACATCGGCGTCTTTAGCCTCGCCGGGGCCGTTGACCACGCACCCCATCACGGCTACTTTTATAGGCTTATCAATTTTTTGCAGCCTTTGCTCGACTTCTTCCGCCAATTTTACCACGTCCGACTCGGCGCGACCACAGGTCGGGCAACTAACTAAAACCGGCCCGCGCTGTCGCAAATTAAGGCTCTTTAAAATCTCGTAGGCGGCGACAACCTCTTCGCGGGGGTGGGCGGTCAGAGAAACGCGGATGGTATCGCCGATGCCCAGCCAGAGCAGCGTGCCGATGCCAACCGTGCTGCGGATAATGCCCGTCCGGGGCGTACCTGCCTCGGTAATGCCGATGTGCAGGGGGTAGGGTATCTTTTCCGCGATGCTTTGATAGGCCTCGATGGTGGTGGGCACATCGAAAGCCTTCAGCGAGATTTTTATTAAGTCGAAATCGAGACTCTCCAGCAGGCGTACCTGTTCCAAAGCCGCTTCGACCATCCTCTCGGCGACAGTCAACTCCGGATTATCTGTCCTGGGTAAGCTGCCGGCGTTCAGCCCGATGCGGATAGGCACTCCCCTCTCCTTAGCCACCAGGGCTACCTTTTTGACCTTATCCGCCTCCCCGATATTGCCCGGATTGAGGCGGAGTCCGTCGGCGCCATTTTGCAGCGCCGCCAGAGCCAGACGGTAGTCGAAGTGAATATCGGCAACCAGCGGAATCTTAATCCCTTTCTTTATGTCAACTATAGCGCGAGCGGCTGCGGCATCGGGCACGGCCACCCTCACCAGCTCGCAGCCGCAATCTTGCAGTTCTTTAATCTGGTCGATAGTCGCTCCGGCATTACGAGTATCGGTCTTGGTCATCGACTGCACCACGACGGGCGCGCCGCCGCCGATGGCGACGTCGCCGATGCGTATGGCTTTACTAATCCGACGTTGGTTCATCCCAGTAAGCTCTCCCCGCTTATCCAGCGAGCGATATCCTGGTAGGTAATCAGCACCATCAATGTTAACAATATCATGAATCCAACAGAGTGCACGATACCTTCAACACGATGGGAAACGCGTTTGCCGCGCCGTATCCACTCCAGTATGACGAATATAATCCGGCCGCCGTCGAGAGCGGGGAACGGTATTATCTGGGTGATAGCGATGGCAATGCTGATGAATGCCGCCAGTTCCAGCACCGGACTTATCCCGGTATGAGCCACCTCTCCGGTGACCTGCACGATACCCACCGGCCCGGCCGGTATAAACGGAATCGTGCCGATAATCATGCCGATAATTCCATTCTTATACAGGACAAGAGTTTCGATACAGGAACGCGCCCCTACCGGTATTGCTTCCCAGAAGGGCAGGCTTTCGGGAGCAATGGTTAAATCCACGGTTTTAGAAAGAGTGCCGATTGTCCTCCCCCCCTCCGTGGGCCTCCAGGGTACGGTAAGCCTGACATCCTCCGCCGTCGAATCGGCATGTTCAAGCGAAATAGTGATTTCTCTGCCCATGTTGAGCATAAGATAACGGCTGTAATCACCCTTATGGTTCAATATCCTGCCGTCTATCTTGAGAAGTCTGTCTCCCGGCAGGATACCCGCTGCATCGGCCGGCGAACCCGCTTCAATATCTTCCACAATAATCCGTCCGGTGGCCATATCATGGGGAACCATGTATGCCACGGCCAGAAGCACGAAAGGCAATATCAAATTCATCAGTATGCCGCCGACCAGGACCAGCAGCCTGACGCCATAGCCTCGGCTGGCCAGTCCTTTCGGTACGCTCGGGTCTATTTCACCCGATATCTTGTTAAAACCGCCGAAGGGTATCCAGTTAATGGAATATATCGTTTCTCCCCACTTTTTGCCGTACAGGCGCGGCGGGAAGCCGACACCGAATTCCTCTACCGGCACCCCCGTAGCCTTGGCCGCAGAAAAATGTCCCAGCTCATGGACGATGATAAGCACGGACAGTACAACTATCCCCGCTACTATCGTGAGTATCATTTATCATCTCCCCTGACAAGCTCATGCGCTTTTCCCCGCGCCCAGGCATCCGCCGCCATGATTTCTTCCATCGCCGGATGGGATACCTTACGGTGCCGCTCAAGTACCCGCGCGACGAGGTGAAGAATCTCAACGAATTTTATGCGCTGCGACAGGAACAGGTCGACGGCCACTTCATCGGCGGCACAGAGTACCGCCGGGCAGGTCCCCCCTTCCCTGCCCGCGTCGATGGCCAGTCGGAGACAGGGGAATTTATCCATGTCCGGCTGTTCGAAAGTCAGGTCGCTAAAATCAGTCCAGTCGATAGCGGGCAGCGAAGGATTGGCAAGACGGTCGGGATAAGACAGCGCGTACTGGATGGGCAGGCGCATATCGGGACAGCTCAACTGCGCCTTGACCGAGCCATCGACGAACTCTACCATAGAATGAACGATGCTCTGTGGATGAACCAGCACCGTAATATCATCAACCGGCATATTGAAGAGCCAGCGGGCCTCGATAACCTCGAGCCCCTTGTTCATCAGGGTAGCCGAATCGATGGTCACCTTTTTACCCATCTGCCAAGAAGGGTGCTTCAGGGCCTGCTCGACGGTTATCCCGGCCAACTGCTCCTGTGAATAATCGCGGAAAGGCCCGCCGGACGCGGTGAGGATAATGCGCCGCGCCGACTGCTTCTCGCCGTTGAGGCACTGCCAGATAGCACTGTGCTCGCTATCGACGGGCAGAATCCGGGCGCCGTTTTTCTCGGCCTCGGTGGTAATGATTTCGCCGGCGGCCACCAGCGATTCCTTGTTGCTGAGGGCTACATTCTTGCCGGCCTTTGCCGCCGCCAGTGTTGCGCCCAGACCGGCCGTCCCCGAGGTAGCCATAACCACAATATCCACATCAGGGTGACAGGCCATTTCCTCAAGAGACAGAAGTCTGCATCCGGCAGCACTGAAGCGATTTCGTACCTCTTTATCATCGTCGCCCGAGGCTGCATAGCTGACGAATTCCGGCTTGAACTCCCTTACCTGCTCCGCCAGCAAAGTTATGTTTTTCCCGGCGGCCAGCCCGACGACTTGGAAACGCTCCGGCAGAGCGCGGACGACATCCAGTGTCTGCCGTCCGATGGAACCGGTCGACCCCAGGATAGCCAGTCGCCTGACAGCATTCGCCATAATACCTATATCTTACAACAAATGCAGAGTTGAAGCTATTGACAGAATGCAGGGAAATCGTCTATAACGTCGTCCGAGGGGCTACTCACCGTTGGGAGTGGGGCGAAGGCACACTGCGGGATAGGCCACTGATGACGCGAGGGCGGTATGGGTGGGAATAGATATCTAAGAAAAGGGAGGGGTGTAGGTGAGGTTAAGATAGCAAAACAATGTTGGATAATATAATTCAAGCGGAACGCAGGAGGCAGCATGAATCAGTCAATAGGGGCAAGTTACACCGGGAAAGACATTTAAATCATAGAAGCGGATTAGACTTCAGGACTTGCTGTCCTCATCCACCTCCACCCCGGGTAACTCGGGCAGGCTAAGCGGATTGCCGCTCCGCTTTAACGGATTGAAGTCCGGAAACGAATTTAGAAATTCCTGCTTGGCACCGCAATATTTACACTTTCCACGGCTTTTAGGACCGTCGGCGACTTCAATTACCCAGTAGTGATGACACTGTTCTCCAACTGTCTCTTCTTCAATTTTCTCTTTAACTTTCTGTTTCACAACGCACCCCCTGTCCATCGTTCATGAATATTCTAGTCCGGAAGACGACGGTTGTATGCGACTTTTGTCCCAAATGAAACGAGCTGAAGGAATAGCTATGGAAACAATATGAGAATCTTTTGGAGGTGATGACTGAGGAATATAAAAAGAATCGGCGGTCAGGATAAACATTCCGAATATTAATCGTTCTTAATAATTATCTCGAAGGGGTAACTGATAGCGTCGTTAGGGCATACGAGCTCGCAGAGAGTGCACCAGCGGCTGCACCGGCGGCATTCATTAACTTCCCTAACCTGTACGGTTTTACCTACCAGCACAAGCGCGCCGCAGGCACATATGCTGACACAAAGACCGCAACCCTGGCATTTATCTTGGTCTATTATCGGCATATCTCCCATATTCCTATCTCCGTATCAATTATATTTTAAACTCTAAAACCAACTCCTGTCTGCGACATTTCTCTCATCAGGTAATACCTGCCATTTCCCTGAGGGACTTCTGGTCGGTAATAATAATGCGGTTACGCTCCATTCTGATAGCGCCTTCCGCTTCCAGGTTCTTGAGCGACCTGCCTACCATCTCGCGGGCGGTACCTATCATCCCGGCCATCTCCTGCTGGGTAAGGCGCGGCCTTTCGCCGACTCCGTCACCGGCATACTCAAGCAGCATCTTGGCTACCCTGCCGGTGACACGCCGGAAGGAGAAATCTTCCACCAGCGATACGAGCTCCTGTACCCTCCGCGACAGCACCTGAATTATGTTCAAGGCCACCTGCGGGTGCTCCCGGAGGACAACTTCTATGTCATACTTCTTTATCGCGTTGAGAATAACCTTGCCCATGGCTTCGGCGCTGACCAGATTTAGGCTCCCGCTTAATACGGCAACATCATTGAAGGACTCACCGGGGCGTATGATGTCAAATATCTGCTCCTTGCCATCGGCAGATGTCTTGAAGACCTTGACGGCACCGGCAACCACTAAGTACAGCACATCCGCCGGTTCACCCTCAAAGCTGAGTATCTCGCCTCTCTCGGCTTTCTTCTCGAAAATATACTTACTGACCGAACCGATATCGGAATCGCCCAGCCCGGAGAAGTACGGAATCGACTTTAAAAACTCTACCTGAATGGCCATATCTGTCCGAACACGCTCCCGTTATGCAGCTTGAAATAACTGCTAGAATTATACCAACTCCAGGGGTATTCGGCAAAATGGGGTGCGGGAATACAGGCAGAGCTAACACTAGCTGACACTGCAGAAGTAATAGCCGACACCGGGTTCGGTTAGAATATATCTGGGCTGGGAGGGGTTCGGTTCTATCTTCTGGCGTAAATGTGAGATGTAAATGCGTACATAGTCCACGTCGTCGATATATTCCCAGCCCCACACGTTTTCCAGGACTTGCTGGTGAGACAGGACACGGTCGGCATTCTCCACGAGCAATGCCAGGAGGCGGAATTCCCGCGGCGTAAGCTTCAACCGCTCTCCCCTGATGGTAACTTTCCGCTCCGACACGTCCACGGTGAGGTACTCATTGGCAAAGAGGACTTTCTTGTTCTGATTCATGTAAGAGGGTTTCTCGGCGCGTCTTAACGCCGCCTTGACCCTGGCCAGCAACTCCCGGTTCCCCACCGGCTTGGTAAGGTATTCATCGGCGCCGCATTCAAGGCCGCGCACGATATCATCCTCGGAGTTACACTTGCCGGTAAGCATGATAACGGGTATATCGCTGACTTCACGAATCAGGCGGCAGGTCTGCCAGCCGTCGATTTCCGGCATCATGACATCCAGAAGGACGAGGTCGGGCTTCCCCTCGTAGATAACGCGGATGGCCTCCTGCCCGCTACCGGCCTTTACCACCTCATACCCGCTACTGGTTAAAACCTGGTCGACCAGTCTCAGATGGGCAGGCTCGTCATCAACAACAAGCACCTTTTTAGTCACTTTCGTTCCCCGTGAGGCCGATTTTGCCTCTTCCACCCGAGAGCATTTCAGGGGCGTTCAGTCATATTATTTACCAGTTCCAGCAGGCGTTTGGCACTGTTCAGGATATCGGTCAGGCTGCGCCTCTGCTCCTCGTTGATTTTCCCCGGCACTTCATCGAGCATCAACTCGGTAAAGCCGATAATAATATTTAACGGCGTGCGGAAATCGTGGGACATTTTCGCCGGGAAGTCGGATTCTACCTTCATGTCCACCTTTACCCCGTCAGCATCTTCATGTGCCATAAGTATTATTATAGCAAATATACAGCCATGAGGCAATATACTTAAGTACTAGTTACTCGTGTTATTGGATAGATGGGAATCAAAAAAGTACCGTGGAGGCTACTTTTTGCCATTTGGGGTATGCCGCAGAAACACATGCGTTAAATAGAAAATTAAATAGAACCTCTGGTGGGGATTAATGAATGATAGAACCGGGGTATTGAATAGATTGGTGATTTCTTGAAACTAGACGAGTTTGTATCTCAGATATTGCTGAATGGACCTGTCAATATAAGCAACGACCACATCCTCCCGCCGGAACCTGCGGTCACCCCGCGGGCCGGTACGATAGGTCTTTATTCTCCCCTGCTCACACCAGCGCCTTATCGTGCCGGGGTGTACATCGAAAAAACGGGCGACATCGCCTGTGGTCAGCATGGCGCTTCCAGACATCTCTTTCCGTACCGGTCAGGCTACCGCCTGCCTTTACCAGGCCTCGCTGGCGACAACCTCGGGGTCGAGGGAGTTCCCGAACCAGTGATTGAATACCGAGTTCGCCGGAGTGTCCGCCAGTATTCTCTCTTTCACATCGCCATAGTTGCCCTGGTACCAGGGGATTTGCTCGCCTTCTTCGTCGAAGACCATCACCATGTTATTGTTTATCCTGATAACTGTCCTGATCACGGCCACCCTCCTCTACCAAAATTTTTTACCCCTGATTCTATCGTAATCTACAAATGTTAATTGGTCATAAAATCGGCATTAAAATAACGTTAAAAATAGTACTAAAAAGTACTATGTTGTATTCGGTCGCCGGTTTTGCCTATAATATTATTGTTTGCCAGTAAAGGAGACTATGAGCCGACTTATAGAGGAATTCAGTAGAGCGACACAGACCGCTGCCCAGCCGATGGGTTTCCGGACGGCCCGTCCGGCGGCATCAGTGACACGAATCCTGCTCATTGCCAGTCTGGAAATCGGAGCTACCGACAATCCGGCCGATTATACCGGCGGCGCCAGCGCCCTTTTGCTTCGTCCGGCCAAATCACGCCTGACGGCGGAAAACATTCAGACAATGGTGGAGTCGCTGCCGGAGATACCCTGGGGAATATATCTGAACGATAACGTCGATAAACAAGCGGCGGCCCTTATTGAGGCCGGGTGCGATTTCATGATAATTCCTGCCGCCGGTCGAATTTCCACCACCCCCCGGGAAGAAAAGGTCGGCAGGATTTTACAGGTGGAGTCGTCAATGGACGACGGCCTGCTGAGGGCCATTAACGACCTGCCGGTGGACGCGGTACTCGTCACCGATACTTTCGAAGGCAGCGGCTCACTGGTATGGCACCAGCTGATGATATTCCAGCACCTGGCGCGTCTAATCTCCAAACCACTGATAGTCCCCATCCCGGCTGACGTTGGCGAGGAAGAGCTTAAAGCCCTCTGGGAAGCCGGCGTTGACGGCGTGGTGGTGGAAGTCGACATCACCAGTACCGGAGGACTGAAAGAGCTGCGCCAGGCTATCGATAAGCTGCCGCCCCGTTCCCCGCGAAAACACGGTAAAATGGAAGCCCTGCTACCGCGCGCCGGTGGGGAGTCTAAAGCGGTAACCCCGGACGAAGAGGAAGAAGAGGAAGAAGAGGAGGAATACGAGTAGCCCGCTACGCCTGCTTCACTTCATTCCCCCGGTCGTGTGATGAAGCTATCGCCCCAGCCTTCCTGATTCATAGCTGATAGATATTGCTTTTCATAGCTTTGCGGTGTGAAAAGTGTCAAAAGAGTAAAAAATGGGGGATTTAAAAAGTGAAAGCGCTTGAAAACGGAAATCAGACGCCCTGCATCATCTGCCAGGACTTGCCCTCGGTGACGACGGACGGGGCGATGACCATCTCGGCCTGGTGCATTTCCTGAATGGTGGCGGCGCCGCAGAAGCCCATTGCCGTGCGCAGCGCCCCCACGAGATTTTCGGTGCCGTGGGTGAGGGAGGTGGGCCCGAAGAGCAGTTTTTCCAGCGTGGTAGTCGTCCCTACTTTTATCCGCGTTCCGCGGGGTAGAGCCGGGTGGGGATGAGACATACCCCAGTGATAGCCTCGTCCGGGGGCCTCTTTAGTCTGGGCAAAGTTGGAACCGAGCATCACGGCGTCGGCACCGGCGGCAAAGGCCTTGCAGACATCGCCTCCCTTATGGAAACCGCCGTCGGTGATTATCGGTATATACTTACCTGTCTCACGGTGATACTCATCCCTGGCGGCGGCGCAATCGATAGTAGCCGTTATCTGGGGAACGCCGAGACCAAGGACTTCCCGACTGGTACAGGCGGCACCGGGGCCGACACCTACCAGCACCCCGGATATACCTGTCCTCATTAACTCCAGGCAGGCATTGTAGCTGACGCAGTTGCCGACGACAATCGGCATTTTGATTTGCTGGCACAGCTCGGAAAATATCAGGCCACGATAGCTCTTGGAGATATGCCGGGCGCTGGTGACCGTGGACTGCACCACCAGGATATCGGCTCCGGCTTCCTCCGCTACCGGGGCCAGGCGCTTGGTGCTGGCCGGTATCAGGGAAATGGCGCACTTTACCCCTGCCTTCTTTATCGCCCGCACCCTGTCGCCGACCAGCTTCTCCTTTATCGGTTCCTGATATACTTTCTGTAACAATGCAGTGACTTCGTCATCTGAGGCTCTGGCGATTTTTTCCAGTACCTCGCCGGGATTCTCGTAGCGCGCCTGTACGCCGTCAAGATTAAGGACGCCGAGTCCGCCCAGCTTACCCAACTGAATAGCAAAGTTAACATCGACCACGGAGTCCATGGCAGAGTTTACAAAGGGAATGGTGAAAGTAAAATCGCCGATTTGGAAATCAGTGCTGGTCTGGTCAGGGTTGACGGTGACATCTCCGGGCACGATGGCCACTTCGTCAAATCCGTAGGAACGCCTTAGTTGTTTAAACTTAGAAGTAGCCTTTTCGCTGCACATCTGTGCTCTATATTATAGCAAAAAAGAAAAATATTTTGCAAGTAGCATTTTACGCATTCCTGAGGCTATTGGCGTTTTTTAACATTTAAAAAACATTTGACAATTCATAAAACACTCTATATAATTCGTTCACTAAAAGCTATTTTTAAAAGTATTGCTATGTTTATCTTTTTCATGTTACTGGCGCTGATATTCCTCATTGCCGGAGGTGTCGGCCTCTTCTATACCAACGTCAATTTGGGTGCCGGAAGCACTCTATGGGTATTCGGCAATATCACCTTCGGAGTGTTTACTATCGTCGGCATAGCCGTACTGATATTCCTGGCCCTCTTTAACACCGAATTCGACTAGATATCTTTTCCCACCCAAGCCACCCTCGCATCATCTGCTGCTTAGCCCGTCGTTTCCCCCACCCTACCCTTTGGGGCGTTTAAGAGGGGCGGAGCCCCTTTTTTTTATGCTTCCCCCTCTCCAACCAGTTAGATGGAACTGTCCGCATAGAACAGCAGGTCGGAGAGGGGGACCAAGGGGATAAGGTAAGGATAAAGTAAGATTAAAGTCAATTTAGTCAGGCGGGGTAAGCTCAAAGCTAGACAGGCAGGCACGTACCGTTCTATAATGTTCAGGTTAAGGATAACACAAAAATGCCGACTCTTTACGTTGTGGCCACCCCTATCGGAAACTTGGAGGATATTTCGCTGCGGGCCCTTCGCGTGCTCCGCGAGGTGAAGCTCATCGCCGCCGAAGATACCCGCAAGACCAGGCGTCTTCTTACCGCCTACGACATCAAGATGCCCATGACCAGCTATTACGAGCACAACAAGCTGACCAAGCTGGATCGTATTCTGGACTGCCTGAAAGAAGGGGATGTAGCGCTGGTCTCCGAGGCGGGTATGCCGGGCATCTCCGACCCCGGCTACGAGCTTATCGTGGCCGCCGGCCGGCATAATATCCCGGTTGTCCCCGTGCCCGGGCCTTCGGCAGTCACCACGGCGCTGGCTGTTTCGGGGCTGCCTACGGACAGGTTCACTTACATCGGCTTTCTGCCGAACAAGGCAGGCGCCCGGCGCCACACCCTGGAAACGGTAGCCGGTGAACCGGGTACCATCATCGCCCTGGAAGCGCCGCATCGAATCCCGGCGGCGCTGGAGGATATCCTGGCCACCCTCGGCGACCGGCGAATCGCCGTATGCCGGGAGCTCACCAAGCTCCACGAGGAGGTCTTCCGGGGAACGGTAAGCGAGGCGATAAAATACTTCACTGAGCCGAGGGGTGAGTTCACGCTGATTATCGAAGGCAAGGGGACGAAGGACAGGCCACAGGTGACGGAGGCCGTCGAGAGGCAGCTACACCAGATGTACCTCGCGGGGACCACGACTAAAGAGGCCGTAGCCACGGTAGCCGGAGAAACGGGACTGCCGAGGAGGGAACTGTATCAAACCTGGCTCAGGCTGGACAAGGTCTGGGACAGAGAAAAGGATTCGTGTTAATACTTATAAAGGAGATGACAAATGCGTCGCGGCTGTATATCTTTAGGCGAAATAAAATGTGATGAGTGCCAGAAACCCATCCCCTACCCCGACCGCTACCTGGCCGTCAACGAAAAGGACGGCGCCGAGGACGAGGAAGGCGATACCCGGCGCTACTGCGTTGAGTGCTGCCTGAAGAAGGGTTATGCCCACTACAAAGAAGAGAAAGGTGAGCGGGTGCTGACCTTTTTCTAGGCCGGTTATCTTACCCCTCTCAAGGCATTTAGTATGAGCGAGAGAATTTTCATCGGGGTCGCCTGGCCATACGCCAACGGCTCGCTTCACCTGGGACAGATTGCCGGATGCTATCTACCGGCGGATATCTTTGCCCGCTACCACCGCACCAGAGGCAACGATGTTCTTATGGTATCCGGGTCGGACCAGCACGGTACCCCGATAACCATTAAAGCCGAACAGGAAGGCAAGACCCCGGCGGAGATAGCCGATTTTTACCAGGCAGAGTTCCTCGACTGCTGGCAGAAGCTGGGCATCACCTTCGACCTGTTCACCACTACCGGCACCGAGAACCATGCCGAGGTAGCTCAGGATATTTTCCTGAAGTTGCTTAAGAAAGGCCATCTCTATAAAGACACCGTATCTCAACTCTACTGCCC
>DAOUEB010000110.1:0-11214 GCA_034430675.1 Dehalococcoidales bacterium | reverse complement strand
GCCGGCATCACCGGGGTGGCACTGAGCGGCGGGGTATTCCAGAATCGATTACTATTAAGGAAAGCGGTGTCACTGCTTGAGTCCGCCGGGCTGGAGGTATATACTCACCGTCAGGTGCCCTGCAACGATGGCGGTATCTCACTGGGGCAGGTGGTAATTGCCAACCATTCTATAAATTAAGAAATGAAGGGGTGAGAAAAAATGAAACGTGACATTGATTTAATTAGGGAAATTTTATTACAACTTGAACTTAATGGACCTAACATGAGTGGGGTAAAATTTCAGATTGAGGGATATTCTCAAGATGAAATCAATTATCATCTATCTCTTCTCGTTGAAGGAGGACTAGTTGATGCAATCGATGTTTCATCTCACAAGGGAGTGGGATGGATACCACGAAGACTAACATTAGAAGGTCATGATTTTTTAGACAGAGCAAGAGATAAAAATAGGTGGGAAAAAGCTAAGAAAATATTGGCAGAAAAGGGTGGAGGAATGGCAATTGGTTTATTGAATAGCATCCTTATTAATCTAATAAAGAACGAAATGGGGTAATAGTAATGAAAAAGAAACTAAGTCTGCAGCCCCTGCTCTTCCCCCACCCCACGGTCATGGTCGGCGTGGATGTCAACGGCAAGCCCGACTTCGTTACGGTAGCCTGGGCTACCATAGCCTGCGGAACCCCACCCTGGATGGCCATCGCCCTGAACCGGGCGCGGCACTCCCTGAAAGGCGTCCGGGAAAACATGGTCTTCTCGGTCAATATACCCGATACGGCCCTCGTCAAAGAAACGGACTACTGCGGTATTACCACCGGCGCCAAAACCGATAAAGCCAAAAACTGCAATTTCAAGGTATTTTACGGAGAAATCGCCGGCGCCCCGTTCATCGAGCAGTGCCCGGTCAACATCGGCTGTACCGCCGAGCACATCCTGAAGCTGGGCAGTCACTACCTGATAGCCGGTCCCATCAAGGAGATACTGGTCTCCGAAGACCGCATGACCGACGGTAAACCGGATGCGGGTAAAATCGACCCCATTGTTTACATGACCTACCCGGCCGGTACGTATAACAAAGTCGGCGAACTCCTGGGCCCGGCCTTCCGCATCGGCAAGGAAATCAAGGACGTCAAGGACGACTGGGAAAGACAACTGGCGAAGTAAGAGGTAAGAGACCATGTGTTTAGCCATACCGGCGTTGATAAAATCGATAGACGGCCAGCAGGCCGAGGTGGATATCGAGGGCATCACCCGCGACGCCAGTCTCCAGCTTACCCCCGAGGCAAAGGTCGGCGACTACGTGCTGCTGCACACCGGCTACGCCATCAGCGTTATCGACCCCGCCGAGGCCGAGGAAACAATGAAGCTGTTGCGAGAATTAAGTGAAGCAAGCACTTAAAGTCGCTGTCATTGCGAGCGTAGCGAAGCAATCCGTTAGTAACACATAAGGCAAGGTTACGGATTGCTTTGGGCTCTCGCCTGCCATAGAACTTGTTCGGCGAGCAGGTCGCCCTCGCAATGACAGAAATAGAGGCATATAATTGAAATTCGTCGAAGAATACCGCGACCCGCAACTCGGGAAAAAGCTGCTCGGCAGGATTCATAAGCACTCGCGTAAGCCGGCCAGGCTCATGGAGTTCTGCGGCGGGCATACCGTGGCTATCTTCAAGCACGGCCTGCGCCAGCTTCTACCCGATAATGTAGAGATGCTTTCCGGACCGGGCTGTCCCGTCTGCGTCACCGCCAGCGCCGACCTCGACAGGGCCATCGCCCTGGGAAGCCTGCCCGATGTTATTATCACCAGCTTCGGGGACATGGTCAGAGTGCCGGGGAGTCGTTCCAGTCTGCAAAAGGCCAAGGCCGAAGGCGCCGATATCCGGATTGTCTACTCGGCGCAGGACGCGCTAGCCATCGCCCGCGATAACCCGGACAAATCTATTATTTTCATCGGTATCGGCTTCGAGACCACGGCGCCAACCATCGCCGCCTCGATTTTACAGGCGGAGCAGGAAAAGATAAACAACTACTATGTCCTGTCCCTGCACAAGGTCTGCCCGCCTATCATGAAAGCCATCCTCGACCTGGGCGAGGTCAACCTCGGCGGCATCATCTGCCCCGGCCATGTCAGCGCCATTATCGGCTCCCACCCCTACCAGTTTATCGCCGACGACTACGGTATCGCCTGCGCCGTATCCGGCTTCGAGCCGCTCGATATCCTGCTGGCCGTGGACAGGCTGGTGGAGCAGATTGAAAGCGGCCAGCCGAAAGTAGAAATCGCCTACCGCCGCGGGGTAAAGCCGGAAGGGAACCAGCCGGCCCTCCGCCTCATGGAAACCGTGTTTGAAATAGGCGAGGCCAACTGGCGTGGCATCGGCATCGTACCTGCCAGCGGCTTACAGATTAAAGCAAAGTACGAAAGATTCGATGCCCTGAAAAACTTTAAAATCGACCCCGGCCCTACCCTCGAACCCAAGGGCTGTATCTGCGGAAGCATCCTGCGCGGCGTCAGCACGCCGCGGGACTGCCGCCTGTTCGGCGAGACCTGCACACCGGAGCACCCTGTCGGCCCCTGCATGGTGTCCTCGGAGGGCAGCTGCGCTACCTACTACCACTACGGAGACAGCCATGGAAGATAAAATCCTGCTGGCGCACGGTAGCGGCGGCAAGCTCAGCCAGGACTTAATCCAGAGCTTTCTGCCCGACCTAACGAATCCGATACTGGACAAGCTGGACGACTCCGCCGTCTTTGATATAAGTGGGCGACTGGCCTTCACCACCGACAGTTATACGGTCAATCCCATCTTCTTCCCCGGCGGGGATATCGGCAAGCTGGCGGTATGCGGTACGGTCAACGACCTGTGCATGAGCGGCGCCCGGCCACTTTACCTCAGCCTGTCTTTCATCATCGAAGAAGGCCTGCCCGTGGCCAACCTGAAAAAGATACTGACCTCTATCAAGCAAGCCGCCGAGGAAGCGGGGGTAAAAATCGTCACCGGCGATACGAAAGTGGTCGACCAGGGGAGCGCCGATAAGCTGTTCATCAATACGGCAGGGGTCGGTATCGTGCCGGAAGGAATAGATATCTCCGCCGCCAATGCCCGTCCCGGAGATAAGATTATCCTCAACGGCAATATCGGCGACCATGGAATCGCCGTGCTCAGCCAGCGGGAGGGGCTTAAATTCCACACGCCCGTACCCAGCGACTGCGCCCCACTGAACGGGCTGGTGGCGGACATGCTGGCGGCATCCGCAAATATTCACTGCCTGCGCGACCCCACCCGCGGCGGACTGGCCACCACCCTCAACGACTTCGCAGGGCAGTCGAAGGCGGGCATAATTATAGAAGAGGATAAAATCCCGGCGGATAAAGCGGTGCTGGCCGCCTGCGAATTCCTGGGGTTCGACCCGCTCTACATCGCCAACGAGGGCAAGCTGGCGGCGGCGGTCGCCCCCCGAGATGCCGGGGCCATTCTGGCGGCGATGAAACGCAACAGGTACGGGGTCGGGGCGGTCATTATCGGGGAGGTGGTGGCGGAGCACCCCGGGCAGGTGGTTATGAATACCAGTCTGGGGGCGTCCCGCATCGTGGACATACCGGTCGGCGAGCTGCTGCCGAGAATATGCTGATACAGAGAACGGGTGTCATTGCGAGGAGCGCAGCGACGAAGCAATCCCAATCATTGTCTTAAGCTATCTTTGAGATTGCTTCGTCCCGATTTCATCGGGACTCGCAATGACAGGCGTTTTTCGACTATATTTGGATGAGGATAACATGACCGGAAAACCTGACGAGTACCCGGGGGGGAAACCACCGCCAAGAATCGTGGTGATTGGCGTCGGCAATTTGCTGCTCAAAGACGAAGGCATCGGCATCCATGCCGTACAGGCGTTGCAGGAACTCGAACTCCCTCCCGACGTTAAATTGATAGACGGCGGGACATCGCCGGATTTAATAGCCTATACCAGAGCCGGAGACAAACTGATTATTGTCGATGCCGCCAGAGCCGGCGGCGAACCGGGGACGATTTACCGTTTTAAACCGGAGGACCTGGCCGCAGAAAGAGCGAGCCTGGCCTCGGCGCATGAAATGGGCGTGGTAGAGAACCTCAAGCTCATATCCCTGACGGGCAACGAGCCGGGGGAAATCGTTATCATCGGCATCGAGCCCGGGGAAATAGAATTCGGAACGGAGCTCTCCCCCGAGCTGCAACAAAAAGTGCCGGAAATAGTCAAAGTGGTCCTGAAGGAAATGGGGCTGCCGTAACTGCTGATAGACAATAATGCCAGACGTTAGTATAATTACAGAGGTTAGTATACGGGTAGGAGGAATTCAAGATGCCATTTAAAATGGGGCCGTGGGAGATAGCTCTCATCCTGGTTATAATCCTCATCGTCTTCGGCGTGGGGAAACTGCCGCAGGTCGGCAACGCCATCGGCAAGGGAATACACTCTTTCAAGAAAGGCCAGGCCGGCGAAGATGAGGAAGAAAAGGACAAGGAAGTAGCCGCCGCCAGTCCTAAAAAAACCACGAGAAAGAAAGCCACCAAGAGCTAGGCTTACAATCACTCCGCAGGAACACGAATTCAAAAAACTACTATCTTTACCGGTAACGACCGGTAAGGACAACACGACAAAAGGTGAGGGATGGGATTTCTCGGCATAGGTTCATGGGAGATACTGCTCATTATCGTTTTAGCGCTGATAGTACTGGGGCCGGCCAAGCTGACCGATTTTGCCAGGACGCTGGGAAAGACGGTGCGCGCCATCAGAAAAGCCAGTACCGACCTTACCTCGGCGGTTACCCGGGAACTGGATAAGGCCCAGGAAGAACCAACGAAAGAAGAAAAACAAAGTCAGCCGTCACCAGATGCAAGCGAACAGGGGCCGGAAGTCGAAAAAACCGGCCCGACCGACCGGGAGAGGCACCCCTGAAAATGTCAGCAGGCGAACAGAAGCTCACTCTCCTCGGCCACTTCCAGGAATTGCGCAGGCGTCTCATCCGGAGCGTCATCGCCGTCGCCGTGGCGGCAGCCATCTCATTTATCTTCTACGAGTGGATATTCTACATCCTGATTCGACCGGCCGAAGGCATCAACCTCGTCTTCACCGAACTGACGGAGATGATAGGCACCATCATGAGGGTATGTCTCGCCAGCGGCCTTATCATCGCCATACCCTACCTGACCATACAGGCAATCCTGTTTATACGACCGGCGCTCACCCGGAAAGAGGAGAGATACGTATACCTGATACTGCCCTGGATTGCGATAATGTTCCTGGGGGGTGTTGTCTTCGCGTATTTTATCCTGATTCCACCGGCCATCGGGTTTTTATACACCTTCGGCAGCGATATCGCCTCGCCGATGATAAAAATCGGCAACTACATCGGCATCATCACGCGGCTGCTGATAGCCATCGGGCTGGTCTTCGAGCTGCCGGTGGTAACCACCTTCCTGGCCCGGATAGGCATCGTCAAGCCGGAGTGGCTGGCCAGCAAACGGAAGGTGGCCATTATCGTCGCTTTCATCCTTGCGGCCATCATCACCCCCACCTTCGACCCCATCAACCAGAGCCTGGTGGCCGTGCCGCTGATTGTGCTGTACGAGATGAGCATCTGGCTAGCGAAGCTGGTGTACCGCAAGAAAGGCGAGGCGGTTGTAGTTGAAGAGGCACCGGCAGAATAACGCCGGCAGGCAGGCCTTGATACTTCCAAATGAGGTAATATAATATATACTTATCCAGATTAAGGGAGCGGATGAGTCCCGGTGGGCTTCGCGGACTTCAACTCCGTTGGAGGGCATTTATGATGTCTTCGGTGGGTTCGACTCCCATGCGCTCCCGCCAGTGCAGGTGCATTTCTCGGTTTTGCTCGAAATATTAAACAACGTGCCATTAGTGGATGAAGTAATTACCGAAGACGACGACATCCGCATAATCTTCAAGAACTCTCCATAAATTGCTGCGAGCCGTCCAAAAACCGACCATTTCAGTTAATCGCTAGTGACTTTTTTTCTTTTTTATCTTCCTACATGGTTCTTCCCGCCGACTCATGATATAAAAGTCACATACAATCCCCGCATTATGTTAGTAAAATCATGATAAATTTGGTAAACTAGTTATATATGGAAGGAAGGGGGTGCAGGACATTATGAAGATAAAGGACATCACCAGGATTAATGGACGGGAAATCATCACGGTGGGCCCTAACGATACCACCACGCAGGCCATAGATAAACTTTTTAACCATAAAATAGGCGCCCTGCCGGTATGTGAAGCCGATGGGAAGCTGGTGGGAATCATCTCCGAAAGAGATATCCTGAACGGCCTGCATCAGCGCAGCAAGGATATTAATAACGCCAAAGTAAAAGACCTGATGACCACGGACGTTATCGTAGGAATCCCGGAAGACGATATAGAGGAAATTCTGAAAACAATGACTGAAAAAGGCGTCAGGCACCTCCCGGTAATGGTCGGGCCCAGAGTTATCGGCATGCTGTCCATAAGAGACGTTATCGAGGAACGACTTACCGAGGTTCATACCCAGGTTCGCTATTTGAACGACTATATCGCCGGGGGCTACGTTTAAACTTCGGATTTAACCTGCACGCCCCACCAGCATAACCATATAAATAGTCTTTACATGGTAAGGTCATTGCTGGTGGGTTTTATTTTTCCGGCGGCCTATCCTGAGGTGTTACGAGAAAAACCGGCACCTGCGCGGCGTGGAGAATCTCATCCGCCACGCTTTCCCGTACCCAGCGGTGAATCCCGGAGAACCCGTGAGTGGCCATAATAATAAGGTCAACGTTACTTTTACCTACGTATTCGGCGGTAGTTTTGTCAGGCTTACCCACGATTACCACCGGTGTTATCTTAATTTTCCTGCCTTTGAACTGACCGGCTAGTTTCCCCAGATATTCCTCAGCCAGCCTGACGGCGTCCTGTTCAATATGTTCCCTATCTTCAGGGATGACCTGGGCTTCCAATCCACGGGATATATGAAAAGGCTTTACCACGCGTAAAAACACGATTTCATTGACGTGCGAGACCTTGATGAACCATTTCACATAAGGAATTACACACTCGGCCATCTCCGAGCCATCAAGCGGTACCAGTATCTTGGTATACATGCTCCATCCTCTCTAATACGACAAACTACGGGGAAAACGAGTTGACTACCCGTATTTATTATACACTAATCCCCCGGCTTGTTGCCGAAGAATACCTTGGTATGAGGCCAGGGTATCTCGATACCCACTTTATCAAACTCCTTCTTAATGCGAAGTCGCAACTGCCCCATGGCACTCCACTGCTGCAGGGGCTGAACGTCGCCCAGAACCTTGATGTCGATACCGGAATTACCGAGACTGTTCACCCTGAGCACCTGGGGAACCGACTTGAAAATCGGCTTCCACTCATCTTCCTCGGCCATCTCCTGGCAGACCCGGTTGATTACCTCGATGGCATAATCGAGGTCGGTACCGTAGGACACGGAGATATCCAGGTTGACCCTGGCGAAGTGCCTGGAATAGTTGCTGGCTACCCGTATTTCGCCGTTGGGTATGTGGTGCACGATTCCATCGAGGTCGCGGAGCACCGTCTTTCTCAGATTGATTTCTTCTACCAGTCCGGCGACATCAGCCACCCTGGCGACATCGCCTACCCGGTACTGGTTCTCCATGAGGATAAAGATGCCGGCAATGAGGTCTCTTATCAGGTACTGCGCGCCGAAGCCGATGGCAATACCAGCTACACCGAAGCCGGCCAGGATGGGGCCAATAGAAACACCGAGTTCGGAAAGTATCATGAAAATTACCAGCAGGATAATAATAATCCTGCCTATACCCAGGAATACACCCTGCAGGGTATCAGCCCGCCTCTTGAGCCCCTCCCGGCTCTCGCCTTTCCGAGGTCTCGTCATGATGCGGCGTACCAGCGGCGGTACAGTCTTTTTAAGGACAATCCAGAGCACAATCCCCACGACCAGAATAACAACAACCTTCAAGCCATGGGCGAGAAACCACGTCTTGACCATGTCCGGCACAGCGAGAGCTCGCTTGCCTTCCTGGGCCAGGGCGAGAGCCATAAAAGCCAGAACCATAATCACGATGGCAATTCCCTCTAAAGTCCAGAAGATAGCGTTGATATTACCCCAGAGCTTGTGCTGCCATTTTTCCGGCTCAATCCTGGAAAACCAGCCTCGAATTCTGTCATTAAAAAAGAGGAGTAAAACTACTACTACGCTGGCTAAAATGAGAATCCATATGCTGTTATCAGTAAACCATCCCCACATGATAGACCTCCTCCAATAACTAGATAGAGATATTATACAACAAAGAGCAAATCATATCCTGCCGGACTGAAATTCTTTTTCCCTCACCCCCTGTACTTTCAGGTGAACCTATCCCCCTGTGTCCCCTTCCCTTTGGTATTTATGAAGGGAAGGGGGAATAATATGAAAGAGGGGCTTCGCCCCTCTAATACACCCCTTAAGCATTATATACGGGCTGGCGCCCCCCCCCTTAGACGCCCCGCTTTTAAGGGTGGGAGAGGATATTGCGGGAAAAAATTAGGGGCGGATTGCTTCGCGGAGTTTACCCCGTACGCCGATACGGGGCTCGCAATGACAGGTATGGGGGAGGGGAATATTTAACAGGGATAAGCCGTGGATGATACGAGGGCGGCCCCGCCTACGCTAAAGCTACGGCGGGCAGGCGGGGTGGGAAAAGATAACTAAAAGGGGTGGGGTGGGGAGATAGCAGGTCTAATACAGCACCCTGTCGTCGCCGACGCGGCGGGTCACTTTTTCCCGGTCCAGGTACTCCAGCAGGGCCTGGGCATACTTGCGGCTGGCCCCGAACATGTCCCTCACTTCACCTAAACTTATCTTACCTTTATCCTTAATCTGGACCGTAATCTTCGCCAGCATTTCACCGTAGGCCGACTTTGAAAAGACAACGCTATCGCTGACTTTCACCACCCTGCCCTGCTCGATAAGCATGTTAAGCAGGTCGGGCTCAGGTATGAGTTCGCTGGGGGGAGCGTAAGGGTTATCCACCAGAGATTTCAAGAAGGCGTCGACTTTCGCCTGCTGCGTCGGGGTCAGCCGGACGCTGTGGGAGGGCAGGCGAAGATAGCCGCCGTCCTCGACGAGGCTACCCCGGCCAACGAGGTTGGCCAGCGCCGCCGAAACATAGCTGCCCAGCTTCAAACGGCTGGTCAACTCCACTTTAGGCATGCCGGTACGTGCCGGGAACTTACGATGATAGTCCGTAAGCACCGCCACCGCTTTTCCGACCAGGCGCTCCCAGCCGGCCGCCGTTAAGAGCAACCGTTGCTTGCCTTCACCCATGGCAACCAGCTGTCCCTGCTGAATAAGGGATTCTACGGCCGACCCGGCATCACCGGCCATAAGATTACTCTGGGCAATCAGGGCGGAAATCTCCAGTGGCTGCTTCGTCTCCAGCAGCGCCATGATTACCTCCTCGGTGGTGCCCTCTTCCCTCGCCTTCAGGTTCCGAATAACCTCCGGGCGCAAACGCCGCAGTCTTCTAGCATGGGCATCGATAATGCCGCCGCCACCCAGCGTCTCCATGGGCGAGCGGATAATATAGCGGTCGCCTTTGATGGCGGCTACCGGCCTGTCCAGCGCCAGCTGCGCCCAGGTAGAAGCTCCCGGCTTGAGCTCATCCCCTTCCAGCAGGCGCACCTTGGCCATCGTTTCCGCCGCGCCGGTATGAAAGCTGACCGTGGTACCGTGCCGCAAAGGACGCTGTAAATAAGAAATGAGACTGAGCTTCACCGTTACCATCCTGGTAGCCTTCAACCAGCCGGGCCTGGTGACGACGTCGCCGCGCTGCAACTGGGAGGTGTTAACCCCCACCAGATTCGCCGCCACGCGACTTCCGGGAGTAGTTGTTTCGATTTTCGATTTATGCGTTTGCAGTCCGCGGAGTCGCGACTTCAGGCCGGAGGGGGCAATCTCCACCTCCTGCCCTACCGAAAGCGTGCCGTCAATCAGCGTGCCGGTAACCACCGTACCGGAGCCGGACATGGTAAAAATTCTGTCGATAGGGAGTCGCGGCCGCCCCAGGTCGTGCCTGGGCTCGGTGGTATCCAGAAGCTCGTCGATGGCGGCTACCAGCTCCGGCAGTCCCTCGCCGGTCACCGCCGAGACAGCCAGAACGGGAGCACCTGATATAGACGTATCACCGATGATTTCCTCCACTTCCATCCTGACCAGACTCAGGAGCTCGTCGTCCACCAGGTCTTTCTTGGTGATAACGACAATACCACGCCGCACGCCGATTAAATCGAGGATGGCCAGGTGCTCCTTCGTCTGGGGCATCACGCCTTCGTTAGCGGCCACGATGAGCAAGGCCAGGTCGATGCCGCCGACGCCCGCCAGCATGTTCTTGACAAAGCGCTCATGGCCGGGCACGTCAACGATACCCACCTCCCGTCCGCTTGGCAGCTTGAGCCAGGCAAAACCGAGGTCGATGGTCATGCCCCGCTCCTTCTCCTCACGCAGGCGGTCGGGGTCTATCCCGGTGAGGGCTTGAACCAGGATTGATTTACCATGGTCGATATGACCGGCCGTACCCAGTACAAACATAATGAACCACTACTTACGCTTTTTCCCCTGACCAGCTACATCTCGAAGCGATTTAATTATAATGTCGTCTTCTTCCGGGAGCACCGTGCGCGGGTCGAGGAGGAGCACGTCTTCATTGATACGCCCGATGACCGGCACTTCCCGGAGGCGGAGTCGTTCACTGATTACCTTGGCTGTATTCTTCCTGCCGCCGCCACCGATAGCCACCAGTTTCGTCGGCAGACTACCGCCGGGCAGGCTGCCGCCGCCCACTACCGTCTCCCCCGGCACCACCCGGGCCATACCGCCGAGGACCTCCGCCCAGAGTCCGGCCCGCCGCTCGATATCTTTCAGCGGGGTGGCAATCATGCGCCACACGGGAATTTTTACCGCGGCTTCCTCTTTCAGGTAGTGAAGCAGAGTAACCGCCAGGCCGGCCAGTCGCGTTTTATCAATACGCACGGCACGAGCCAGCGGGTGTTTTCTGAGCCTGTCCACGTATTGTTTATCGCCGACGACAATGCCCGCCTGAGGCCCGCCCACGAGCTTATCGCCGGAGAAAAAGGTCAGTGCGGCACCGGCCCGCACACTCTGCTGAACCATCGGCTCCGGGGCGAGCCC
>DAOUEB010000109.1:0-2028 GCA_034430675.1 Dehalococcoidales bacterium | reverse complement strand
GCCAGCTTATCTACCGTACCAGACACTACCTCCTCGGAAATTATTTGTGCCCCAAGAAGAGTCTTCGTCTTCGCATCAGCGACAAGCTTATAGTGTGCTGGCCTGCCGTTAAACCTTTCCCTGAGTCGAGGAGTATCCGCTGCAATGGAAACTACTTCCAGGCCCTTTTCTCTCGCCTCCCTCTCTGTAAACCCAACCGCTCCTATCTGGTGATCAAACACCTTGGTGACGAATGGCATGGCCGCGCCTTCATATGTGAGTTTATTATCCAAGACCGCATTTCTGCCAGCTATATAGCCAGTACGGATGGCATTGGCGGCTAACTGATGTCGCCTTTTCGAGCCGGTGACAACGTCCCAGTTTTCCATGCAGTCACCGATGGCGTAGATGTCAGGGTCGCCGGTCTGTAGGAACTGATTTACCGCTATAGCACCTGTTTCGCCAATCTCGAGCCCGGCTTTTTGAGCCAGCTCTACATTGGGTTTGGCGCCAGTGGCGAAGAAGACGAAATCCACGTCCACTTCCCCCTCAGAGAGGGTCACATGCTTTTTGCCTTTGTCACTGGTTATGCTCTTTATATTGGCTGGCATTATCAGCTCTACCCCATTCTGCGTTACCACATCTTTGACTATTTCCGCCATATCCTCATCCAGGTACGACCTCAGGATTCCCCGTCTAACCAAGAGGTAGACTCTGCCATAGCCCCTTGCTTTTAGGGCGGCGGCTATCTCCAGCCCGATAAATCCTCCACCGACAATAGCTGCTTCGGTGGAATGGGCAACAACGCTGCTCAAGGCTATGCCGTCAGCCATATCGGTACTCAGGACAAATTCATTTTTGCCGTCCAATCCCGGGAAAGAGGGAATGACCGGGGTGGTACCCAGAGCCAGAATCAGCTTGTCGTAGCCGTACTTTTTGCCATCAGCAATAAGATACTTCTCCTGTTTAACAATATCGGCGACCTCGGTGTTCAGATGCAGGCCTATATTTCTCTTCTCCCAGAATGAGTTCTGCCGGAAGCCGCGAACAAGCTCATCCCAGGTGGCTATTGATCCCCCGATTACCAGGGGCATCTCGCAGGGTGGGACACCAAGCTCGGCTCTTCGACTGAAGACATCAATTTGCGCATCGCTGGCGATGCGCCGAACCTGATTGGCTGCCGTTGAGCCGCCGTCGCCAGCTCCGATAATACAAACTTTCATTTTTATTCCCCTTCCAGATACATCCCTTGGAGTCCGGTGCTTTCCTCCAGCTTTCTCTTGAATTTTAGGCTCGTCTTGAGAAGGACAATTTCACTGGTTACCTCGACTATGCCCTTAATCAAATGTCCCCCAACTACGCTCTTTTCTTCGTTTCCTAGAACTGCATGGAGATGGAAATTATATTTCCCTTCTTGGTTAGAAATGCTTCCAGTCAGAGAAAGTAACTCGTGGGGCTGCTCGAACTCTTCTGGAGTATAATCTCCCTTTTGTTTGAAATAACCCAGTTCAAATTGCTTTAACTGACCCACGCCAGACAAGACCACCGCAGTAACAACATCGTGTTTTTGGCATACTTGCTCTAACTCACGGTAGATATCTTCATCAGGAAATAACCTTACGAAGATTAGGCTATTTTCCCCTTTACTTTGCATTTCCTCCCCTTATTTTCTCCTAATTGACTGCCTTTCATCTTGCCTTTTCTAATTCAATCGTTACCCCGGCAATTGCATTAATACCTGGGACAGATGCTCGTTGGCCTTTTTCAACTCTTGTGCTGCTTGTAATACGCTATTATAAATTGGATTGTCCTCCAAGTTATTGGATTTCTCCACCCATTTGCTGAATTTCTCAGCGTGCTTTTGGTTATGCTCAACCCAAGAGGTTAAAAGCACTTTAAGCCTTCCCGTTTCATCAGCCGGGAACCTCTTGAGAATATCTTCAACCATTGCCCGGATGGTTTGCTCAGGAACTGCGCCGAGGATTTCATCGACATTCTCACCATTAGCGAAATACTTCTGCATCGGTATACTCATAATCTGATATTTCA
>DAOUEB010000108.1:0-4924 GCA_034430675.1 Dehalococcoidales bacterium | reverse complement strand
ACGATATCCGGCTGGGCCAGGTTGGCCAGGAGCTTGGTCTTGGTGAGGACTTCGCCACGGGCGCGTACCTTGACATCGGTCTGAATCTCAATCTTGCCCGGATAGACCTTGCCGTTACTGCCGTCGACCGTGATTACCTGACCGTCTTGCAGGGTGGCGGTCGCATTTTCGCATCCGACGACGCACGGTATGCCGAGCTCGCGGCTAACGATAGCGGCGTGGGCAGTCCGGCCGCCGCGGTCGGTGACAATAGCCGCCGCCCGTTTCATAGCGGGGACGAAGTCCGGCGTGGTCATTTCCGCTACCAGGACATCGCCTTCCAGCACCTTGTCTATCTGCGAGGGGTCGGGCACCATTTTAACCGGTCCGTAGGCTACACCCGGACTGGCGGTGGCCCCGGACACGAGCACGGGGGCATCGATTTCCTGGGTGGTGGCTCCGGCGGTTTCCTTGATGGTGGTCACCGGCCGGGTCTGCACGATGTAGATTTCACCCTTTTCAGTAGCCCATTCGATATCCTGGGGGAACTTGTAATGGTTTTCAAGCTGTTTACCAATTTTGGCGAGCTTGACTATTTCAGTATCGGTTATCTTCTGACGGGCCTGCTCTTCGGGGGTCAGGTCAATCTTCACATTGTCCAGCTTGCCATGAGCGCCGGCCTTCCTAACGAGTTTCCATTCCTGCTTTTTTATTTCCTTCTCCAGAATCTTCATATCGGCCTTGTTAACGAGATAATGGTCCGGGGTGACATCCCCCGAGACTATCATTTCGCCGAGACCGAGGACGGACTCGATAGTAATAGTGTTACGGTCGTTCGTGTTCGGCTCTATGGTGAACATGACGCCGGCCGCTTCCGACTGTACCATGCGCTGCACCGGCACGGCGATGCCCACCTTGAAGTGTTCGAAGCCCTGCTCCTGCCGATAGAAAATGGCGCGCGCTCCGAAGAGTGACGCCCAGCAGTCCTGGACCGCCCTTACCACGCCCTTTTCACCCTGCACATTGAGAAAGGTAGCCTGCTGGCCCGCGAATGAAGCCTCCGGCAGGTCTTCCGCCGTACCCGAGGAACGCACGGCAACCAGGCCCTTGCCCATCTTGACATAGGCCTCTTCAATAGCTTTAGCCGTGTCGGCGGGCATGGCGGCTTTCTGTATCACTTCCTGTACTTCGGCGGCGACCTCCTGCAGCTGTTTGCTGTCGTGAACGTCAATGGTTTTAAGGAGCGCCTGGATTTTACTATCCAGGCCTTCTTTTTCGATAAAGTCGAAGTAGGCGGCGGCGGTGACGATGAAGCCCTGGGGTACGGGGATTCCGGCATTGGTCATCTCTCCCAGGTTGGCCCCTTTACCCCCCACCAGGGGTATATCCTTTTTGGTGACTTCGTTAAACCAGACGACGATTTTTTGGCCTTGTTTCATTACTATGCCTCCATTTTGTGGGTTTTGCTTAGGTACGACAGTATTTATTATAGCATATTAAATAAATGGACTTGTCAACCTTTAATTATAGTAAGGGTGCTGGGGGACATACAATAAAGCAACCCTGAAAAGCCTACGTATAAAACACCAATCTATACCGGACAGACCGCACAAATCAGTACCCTGGTATCATTTGACAGGGTTGTTGATGTGGGGTTAGAATTAATTACAAGGGTTGAGAAAAGGGGACGGAGGACTGGCTATGATAGAGATGACGATTGACAGTATCAGGGTTAGCCTGATGAACTACCAGCGCGTGGTGATTCTGAAAGAGAAGATGTCGGATCGGTATCTGCCTATCTGGATTGGCCCGGCTGAAGCGGATGCCATTGCGGTAAAGTTGCAGGGGGTGGCGGTGCCTCGACCGTTGACACATGACCTGTTGAGTTCGGTTATTGATACTCTGGGAGCGGCGGTTAATTCTATCATCGTCAATGACCTTAAGAATGATACGTTTTATGCCAAGGTTATTCTCGAAGTGGACGGAAAACAGCTGGAGGTTGACTCGCGCCCGAGCGATGCGCTGGCGCTGGCGGTAAGAACGGGGGTCACGATTTTCGCCGACGAATCGGTCCTGGACAAAGCCGGTATCCTGCTTGACGGGGAAACGGGTAAGCCTATCTTCGAAGAGGGCGACGAAGGTGAGGGCAAAGAGCCCAAGGTCAGTGACGAAGAGGTGAAGAAAAAGATGTCGGCTTTTTACGATTTTATCAATACTCTTGACCTCGATGATTTCGATAAGCGCAAGTCTTAAATAATCATATCTTACTTACTGCGGGGACCGGGTTGATGGACGAAAGCCTGATTAAGAGATTGATAGCTTCAATAAAGTGTGGTTCCTGCGGGCAAAACTACCAGGAAGACCACATTGACGTTATCGAGCATAGCGACGAGCTCTGGTTTCTGAAGGTCTTCTGCTCTTCCTGCCACGTCAGATGTCTGGTGGCGGCTATCATCAGGGAAGATGCCAGACCGGAGATTATTACCGACCTTACTCAGGAAGAAATGGAGAAATTCAAGAGTCTGGATGGCGTCGGGGATGAGGACCTGCTGGACATGCATGATTTCTTAAAGAATTTCGATGGCGATTTCCCCCGCCTTTTCCGGCAGGAATAATTAGTTGATTTTACAGCTCGTTTGCGATTTACCAGTAGGCCCTGATATTCAGCGCTTATTTTATACATGAAAAGGAAAATCTTTCTCTGACCATATATCAGCGGTGCTATATCAAAAGATATATTGTGGCTTGACCTGAGGCGCCGAATTTTGGTATCATTTTCAAGGTCAGATAAGTTGAGGTCGGCATGAACAGGTGGATACCGGCGCTGAGGCTGACCGGTATTGGATTTTATATAGCTACCTGTATTGTTGGGGGGACGTTTGCCGGCTGGTGGTTCGGGGGGGAGAAGCCGCTTTTTATGATAATCGGTCTGCTGGTGGGATTGGTGATAGCTGTTTACGGTGTTTATCGAATGATTCGACCCCTCATGAACAACAAGCAGGACAAGGAGAACGGCTAGTGGCGGAGCCTAAACGCAAAGGCTGCCTTGGCTGTTCGTTTCCTGTTTTAATCATTGTTACTGTTGTCGCCCTGGCTATTATCGTCATGGGTTTCCTCGCCGGGCCCCTGGGCAAGAACATGATAGGCGAGACGGAGTGGCTCAACTGGATGACCGTCTCTCCTCCAGAGCCGCACCTCCCGGCACCGGTGCTCTTCCACGTCTTCGGCCTGCCGATTACCAATACCATTATCGCCGGCTGGATTACCGTTGTTTTCCTGGTGGTTATCAGCTGGGTGGTCACCCGCCGCATAAAGATTGTGCCCGGCCGATTGCAGGCGGCCTTCGAGTTCCTGCTCGGCTGGATTTTTGACCTCTGTAATAGCATCGCCGGCGAGGAAAACGGGCGAAAGTTCTTCCCTGTAATTTGCACTATCTTTCTCTTCGTCCTCTTTAATGCCTGGCTCAGCCTGATTCCGGGCTTCGGCTCGATATTGTTCGGGCACCATGAGTTACTCCGTGGAGCGAACACAGATATTAACACGCCCCTGGCCATAGCTCTGGTGTCCTTCGTCTTCGTGGAATACTACGGTCTGAAGACGCTGGGAATCAAGTACCTGCGTAAGTTCGTCGATGTAGGCGCATTTTTCGGAAGCGTCGGCAAGGTGTTCAAGGGTAAAGCCAAGGAAGGTCTTTCCGGGTTGTTCTCCGGGGCTGTTGGCATCTTCATCGGGGGACTGGAGACCCTGAGCGAGCTTATCCGAATCGTCAGTTTTACCTTTCGTCTCTTCGGCAATATGACGGCGGGCGAGATACTGCTGCTTATTGCCGCCTTCCTGATACCGTGGGTGCTGGCCCTGCCTTTTTACGGCCTGGAGTTACTGGTGGGCTTCGTGCAGGCCCTTATCTTCAGCGGGTTAACCCTGGTGTTCGTGACTATGGCTGTGTCTCCACATGAAGGCGAGGCACATTAAAAATATTTCAAGGCGTGAATTATTTAAGGAGGAAGAGTAATGGACGCAGAAGCAATGAGAATGCTGGCAGCGGGACTGGCTATAGGGTTGGGTGCCCTGGGTCCGGGAATCGGCATCGGTATTCTCGGCTATGGAGCCATGCAGGGCCTGGCGCGTAACCCCGAGGCGAGGGGGCCAATCATGACCAACATGATTCTGGCCATCGCCATGGCCGAGGCCATCGCCATCTACGCCCTGATTGTGGCTATCATCCTTGCCATGATAGCGTAAGTAGTGTTCGTAAGGGGGTAATTATGGAAAACGAAGGACTACCCACTTTTATAGCGGCTATTATTGCCGCGTTGATACTGGGAGTAATGGTCATCGCCGGTGTATTGATACACGCGGTATTGACGCTCTAGTAAATACCCGGGTAATGCGGAGAATATGGTCATTAATAAAACTGTTACCGGACGTTTGTTTTGAAGCAGTCTAGGGGGTAAAAATGGGCGGTATTTCCGAGCTAGGAATAAATTTGCCGACATTGCTGACGCAGGTGGTGACCTTCATCATCCTGCTGGTCATTCTGCGCTTTGTCGCCTACAAGCCGATTATGCGGATGCTCGACGAGCGTTCGAAACGGGTAAAGGAGAGCATGGAGCAGGCTGAGTCCGTCAAGGAGCAGTCGGCCCGTGCCGAGGAGGAACTGAAGAAGCAGCTTGGAGAGGCCAGCCGGGAAGGGCAGGAGAGGATAGCCCGGGCGGTGAAGGCCGGCGAAGAAGTCAAGCAGAAGGCGCAGGAAGAAGCCAAGAAGGAGGCCGAAACCCTTCTCAGCCGGGCGCGCGCCGAGATACAGACAGAGCGCGACGACGCCATCGGCGAGGTACGCCGCGAGTTTGCCGATTTAACGGTGCTGGCGGCGGGTAAGGTTATCGAAAAGTCTCTGGACAAGGAAGAGCACCGCGAGCTTATCGACAAGGTGCTGGAAGAAAGT
>DAOUEB010000107.1:0-2658 GCA_034430675.1 Dehalococcoidales bacterium | reverse complement strand
GGTTATCATCTTTGACACCACGCTACGTGACGGGGAGCAGGCGGCGGGGGGCACGCTGAATGTCCAGGAAAAGCTGGAAATAGCCCGACAACTCGAGAAGCTGGGTGTCGATGTCATCGAGGCCGGCTTTCCCGCCAGCAGCCCCGGCGACTTTGAGGCGGTCAGCCTCATTTCCCAGGAAATTAAAAACCCGGCTATCTGCGCGTTGACGCATGCCAACTTCAATGCCGTCGACCGTGCCTGGGAGGCTGTGAAGGGGGCGGCGCACCCGCGTATACATATTTTCCTCTCGGCTTCGGATATCCACCTCATTCATCAACTGAAGAAGAGCCGGGATGAAATCATGAAGATGGCCTGTGATACGGTGGCCAAGGCCAGGGGCTATACCGGCGATATCGAATTTTCGCCGATGGATGCCAGCCGGACGGACCCGCAGTATCTCTACCAGATTCTGGAAGCCGTCATCGATGCCGGGGCTACCACGGTCAATATTCCCGATACCGTGGGCTACTCCGTACCCGAGGAATTCGGCGGATTAATCGAGGGTATATTCAAGAGCGTAAAAAATATCGGTAAGGCCGTGGTTAGCGTGCATTGCCATAACGACCTCGGCCTGGCGGTAGCCAATAGCCTGGAAGCGATAAGGCACGGAGCGCGTCAGGTGGAATGTACTATCAACGGCATCGGTGAAAGGGCCGGAAACGCCTCGCTGGAAGAAATCGTCATGGCTATCCAGACCCGCAAAGACCTCTATGACCTGACGACGGGCATCGATACCCGGCGGATATACCGGACCAGTCGATTGGTGAGCGAGTTAACCGGTTTTCTCGTGCAGCCCAACAAGGCAATCGTCGGGGCCAACGCCTTCAGCCATGAATCGGGGATTCACCAGGACGGCGTCATCAAGATGCCGATAACCTATGAAATAATCGACCCTCGAACGGTCGGCGTTCCCTCCAGCAGCCTGGTACTGGGGAAACTCAGCGGTCGGCATGCTTTTAAACAGAGGCTTTCCGAGCTGGGTTACAGCCTGAACGATGAAGACCTGAACCGGGCTTTTACCGCGTTCAAGGAGCTGGCGGATAAGAAGAAGGATATCACCGACCGTGATATCGAGTCGCTGGTGGCCGAGGAGCAGCGTACGATATCCGAGGAGTACCACCTTGACCGCATCCAGGTCACCTGTGGCGACCAGGGTGTTCCCACGGCGGCGGTCAGGCTTGCCGGGCCGAAAGGTAAGATGAAAGAGGACGCTGCCCTGGGCACCGGGCCAATAGATGCGCTTTATAAAGCTATCAATCGTATTGTCAAGGTGCCCAATTCGCTCACCGAGTTTACGGTAAAATCGGTGACGGAGGGCATCGACGCCATCGGTGAGGTATTGATTAGGATAGAGAGCGACGGCGTTACCTATACGGGACGCGGCGCCGATACCGATATTATCGTTTCCAGTGCCAAGGCCTACATTAACGCCCTTAACCGGTTGATTGCCGCCAGGGGGAAAGCCAGCTAGACTATCAGGGGCAATTGAGACAACAGGCAGCAATACCTCCCCCCGGGACTTCAGCTTGTGCGCTTTTCCACAAATGGTTATAATCTGGTATAACCTGTTTTACGCGGGGGTGAATACTAAATCTGATGGTCGGTTGTCATTGCGAGTCCTTCAGCAGAAGGACGTGGCAATCTCAGCGGTGTTCTATGAGATTGCTTCGCTCCGCTCGCAATGACGGTGGAAAGTAAGCTAAAGTAAAAAAGACTGAAAAGGGGAAATAAATTGAACTTAGCCGAGCAGATTCTGGCGGCTCATGCCGATAAAAAAGAGGTCAGCCCCGGCGAATTCATTAATGTACGGGTGGATATGATTGTGTCCAACGACATTACGGCCCCGATTGCCATCAGGGAGTTCCGCCGCCTGGGGGTGGACAGGGTCTTTGACCCCTCCAAGATTGTCATGGTGCCCGACCACTTCGTGCCTAATAAGGATATCGCCTCCGCCGAGCAGGCTAAGCTGATGCGGGAGTTCTGCTACGAGCAGGGGGTAAAGTACTTTGAGGTGGGGCAGATGGGCATCGAGCATGTCCTCCTCCCGGAACAGGGACTGGTGCTGCCGGGGGACGTGGTCATCGGGGCTGATTCTCATACCTGCACCTACGGCGCTATCGGGGCTTTCGCCACCGGCATGGGGTCGACCGATATCGCGGCCGCCATGGCCACCGGCGATATCTGGATGAAGGTGCCGCCGTCCATCAAGCTCGTCTATCACGGCGAGCTGGGAAAGTGGGTGGGGGGTAAAGACCTGATTCTCTATACCATCGGCGAAATTGGCGTGGACGGCGCCCTGTATTCAGCCATGGAGTTCACCGGGGAGGCTATCGAAGCCCTGTCCATGGACGGGCGCTTTACCATGGCCAATATGGCCGTCGAGGCGGGCGGCAAGGCCGGGCTATTCCACGTGGATAACAAGACGCAGCTTTACATAAAGTCGAGAGCCCCGCGTTCTTACCTGGTCTATGAGCCGGACAACGATGCCGAATATACCCGCGTGATTGAGTACGACGTGTCCAGCATCGAGCCTCAGGTCTCAATGCCGCATTCGCCGGCCAACGCCCGACCCGTTAAAGAGGTAGGGGACATTGAAATTGACCAGGCGGTTATCGG
>DAOUEB010000106.1:0-26170 GCA_034430675.1 Dehalococcoidales bacterium | reverse complement strand
GCCAAATCAGCCGACAATAAAGTCAAGTTGGACATCGATCGAGGTGTCATCGGCAAGACCAAGACGAGCCAGCGGTTAACGAAGATAACCGTTGACCCGATGGCAACACCTCCAGCGCAGCCGACGGATTCATCCATCATCGGGCTCACCTATGACCTCGGGCCTGATGAAGCCACCTTCGACCCGCCGATAACGATTACTTTCACCTACAACCCGGCCAGCATACCTGAAGGAGTCAATGAAGCCGACCTGAGCCTCGCATACTACGATTCCTCAACAGGTGAGTGGGTCGTCCTTGAAGGTATTGTCGTGGATACAGTAAATAACACCATCAGCGGCAAGGTGAGCCACTTCACGGCCTTCTCCGTAATCGCTTACGTACCAGTAGTGGCACCGGAGCCCGAGCCGACACCGCCGGCACCCGAGCCTGAACCGGCACCTCCGGAACCCGAGCCTGAACCGACACCGGTACCAACGCCTGAGCCGACACCGGCACCAACGCCTGAGCCGACACCGACTCCAACACCTGAGCCGACACCGGTACCGACACCCACGCCAGCTCCGGAACCCGAACCTGTGGAAGGAGTCAGCTGGTGGCTCATCGGCGGCATCATCGCCGTGGTGATAATCGTCGCGATAGTCGTCTGGCTGCTGGTCTTCCGCCGCAGATACTCATAAACGAAAAAACATATAGTACCAGACATCTATGAGGATATTGCCCAGGCAGTAACTGCCTGGGCAACCTCTTTTTTCTCACGTAACGTTTTCAACCGCATTTACTCTGCCACTTGACAAGTACCGCAGCATGTAATACAGTTTTTTATATAATACTTGTGGAGAAGCATGGCAGGAAAGCTTGACAACTGTCACATAATGTATTACAATAATGCCAAATAGCACATTTAGGGGTGAGGGCAATTTACTTGAAAAACAGAAATACTTACACATGGGCTGGTCTTGGCCTGTTAATTGCTGGAGGTCTTACATCTCTATCAGCTTACTTTGTTTTTCACTTAATCTGGCTAACGGCACTGGGCATCTGCATGCTTATCCTATCCTTCATCCTGATAGCCCTGGGAAAAGCCATCCCCAAGCTATCACCCGAGGTCTGTAGCCTCCTGCTGGAAACCGGAATCGATAATATTGCCACCCTGATAGAGGAACTCGGCATTAAAAGCAAGGCTATCTACCTTCCATCTTCGCTGGCCAGTAAATACCCCCGGGCATTTATACCCCTGCACTCTAACGGGTCGCGCCCCGAAATAACCAAAGCCCTACCACAACGACTTATTGCCAGATACGGCTCCAAACCGGAAGACATCGGCCTGCTCATCTCCACCATCGGGAGTACCGCCACCGGTATGCTGGAGTCAAAACCGGGAGCTACACAGGATGAGCTTGAATCAGCGCTTACCTCCCTGTTCACCGGAAGGCTCGGCGTAGCCGATAGCACCAGAGTCGTTTGCCAAAACAACCACATCAAGATAGAAATACACAAGCCACGTCTTGAAAACGGCGCTTCCTGGTCCCACCAGTGCCTGGGCGGCCCCCTGGCCGCAGTAGTCGCCTCTGTGGCTGCCGAAGCCTGGGATAAGCCAATGACCATCAGCCAGGAGGAGCAGGTTAACGGGAAATACTGCGTTGAGCTTGAGGTAGGCAGGTGAAACTCTATAACCGCTATATACTAACTGTGGCCATCATTCTATTGCTGACCACCGTTATCATGATTGCTACCGGGCAGAATTCTCTGGATATTTATTTCACCGTATATGTCATAGAAGCTCTGGTAATTACCGAACTATATGTGTATATCAACAACAAAGCCCGGCGCGGGCTAGCCTACGTCAGCGCCATACTATTCGGTGGCTTTACCATTGCCCTGTGCCTTCAAATCATCAGGATACTGGCATGAATCTCAATCAATACCCAGCTCACTATGAAAAGACTGATTATTGCGCTCTCTATAATAGCCATGCTGGGAGTGATTTTCCCCGGCTTACCCATCCTCGCCCAACCCACCCACCTTCCCCACGAAAACCCGGACACGGCCACAGGTTTACTGGATAAAGCGGGACTTCTGCTCTCTTACAGCCAGATTATCAACCTGGCCACTGACCGCCAGTACCAGAATGCCCAGGATATACTCGATGAGCTGGAACATGTCGAAATCCCCGATGAAATCCAGTATATAATTAACCAGTACAGCAATCTCTGCCAGCGCCTTTTCACCACTCTGGATAACATCGAAGCTCTCCTCGACCAAGCGTCAGAACTGCTGGCTCACAATCAGATTGGTGAAGTCAAACACCTGCTTGACCTCGCCCGTGCCGACATCCGGGATGCCCATACCCTGTCGGAAGACATTAAAGTGGCCACCAATAGCTTAAGTGACAAGCTGGGGGTTTTTTCTGTATCATCCACAAGCCAGTTAACACAGGCCCACACCCGACTGGAAGATGGTCTGGAAAAACTCAGCGACCTCGTCAGTAAGCTTAACAGTCTCAACCAGACCCTTGAGGAGCAATACGTTCAAAAGACAAAGCTGATTCCCACCGAGCTCAGCCTCAGCATTAACCCGGCATCAGCCTATGTCGGCGATAAAATCACTGCCTCCGGCCGACTCAGCAGCGACGGCGACCCCCTGACCAGAAGAAGGATAACCATTACCCTTGAATATAAGACAATGGCTAATACTAATAATAATGTTATGATTGCGGCGACCACTAATACCACCACGACCACCGGATTTGACGGCTCATACGTCACCAATGTAAGTATACCTTATGAATATGTAGACAACATGACCCTTACCGCAGTATACGAGCCTTCAGGCAATGATGCCAATATCTATCTTGCCAGTGAAAGCCCGCCGGTATTAATCAAAACTATGTTCTATCGTACGCTGCTTGAAGTCTCCTCACCCGAAAGGATTTACCGGGGGCTACCGTTCACTGTGAGCGGTACGGTCACTGATAATCATGATAATGCTAGCCGAAATATTAAAGTGCTCCTGAATGACACCACTCTGACTGAAGGAGTGGCATCGGGCCCGTTCAGCTTCGAAATGACGACGCCCGAAAAAGTCTCGCTCGGCACGGGGAAGCTGACCGTAGCCGTAAGCCCCCAGGGGCGATACTCCGGCGCTTCCGAGCAGCGGAGTGTCACCATCATCTCGGTACTGCCGATATACCTTGGTATCCGAACACCTTCTATCGTTCTCCTGCCCGGAGACATCCAGATTAGCGGCATGGTTTACAGTGAACTCGGGCCCGTTGTAGCTGCTCCGGTAAGCCTTTACTTCAAGAAATCCTCAACTACTGTCAGAACATCGGCCGACGGCAGCTTCAGTAGTGTTATTAAACTGCACCTCATGCCCGAGGAAGCGCCTTTATCAGCCAACCCTTTTTATGTCAGTAAATCCCCTGCGGATTCATCATCCGACTTCTCTCCAATCGGTACTCATGAGATAGAAATAACCGTGGAGCCGCCAGAAACATGGGCTACCACAATGAATGTAAAGAGACAGGTTTTCACCGTAAACCCGCTAAGCACCGCCCTGATACTGGCCGTTTTAATAGCGTTATGGCTGGTCATTCGCAGGAGAAGCTGGGCGCGAGTTTACACCGAAAAGGAAATACCCCCGGCGGAAGTAGTGGCAGTACCCGCCGCCATTCCGCTGCCCGCACCCAGGCCAAAGCTCACGGGTATCAAAGGCCAAGTATTATCAACTTACCGGAGCGTACTTGCGATTGTGGAGAAGATTAACGGCGTTATTATGTCACCGGATGTCACCCTGCGGGAGTTCCTGAAAATAGCTCAGCTACCATCACCGACCGCCACCACACTGTTCGCCGAGTTGACCACCATAACCGAGAGTACCCTCTATTCTGCCTACAGTCCGCAACAAGACACCGCCTCCAGAGCCGAAGAACTTGCCGCCAACATCAAAGAGGAGCTTCGCAGTGGAACTACGTAGATTCTTGCTCATAATAACCGTAACCCTGCTTATCGCCCTGATTCTGACCGTGTGGTTTTTCCCGTCAAACGACGATTTCCGGGTGGATAACCCTTTCTGGAATGGCATCAGGGACGTAAGGGCCGACTATCAGGTCCAGCCTCTTGATTCCCTGGCAGACCTTCCATCTTCACCGGACGGGGCAACCCTCCTCGTTATCCCCTACCTGAGCTGTACATCCGCGGAACTGGAGCACCTGAACCAGTTTGTCTCCCGGGGTGGCAATTTAATCATGGCGGATGACTATGGACACGGGAATCAGATACTGGAATATCTGGGACTTGAAGTACGCTTCAGCGGGCAGATTCTCCTTGACCCGCTGATTAATTATAAAAATAAGCATTTCCCGAGGATTATCCACCTTCAACCCGACCCCCTGACCGTGAATACCGACAACCTGGTCTTCAACCATGCCACCAGTCTGACCAATATCACCGACGATAACACCCTCGCCCTATCTTCTCCCTTCAGCTTCCTCGACTACAACGGCGACGGAACACGGGACGCTGGCGAACCCACGGGCCCGCTACCGGTAATCTCCCGCCACGGACTGAGCAGCGGACAGGTAATACTCGTCTCCGACCCCAGCCTTTTCATCAACAGCATGGATAAAATCGCAGGTAATGACAGCTTTATTCGAAATATTGCGGCCAACACGCCCGTACTTTACATTGACCAGTCTCTGCTGACATCATCAGAGCTTCACCGCACCAGGAGCTGGCTGCAACGAGTACGCAGTCTTTTCTCCGCTCCTGTCGGAACAGCGGGCTTGGTCTTAGCGGTAATCATAGCCGCTTCGATACCAATATGGCATAAAAAGAAGGAAACTACCGATGATACCTAGTATTTTTCTATATTCCTCTTTCTTGCCACAGGGCAAACGTGATAAACTCTCTAAAAGGAGACGGTAATGACGACACAGCAGAAAAAAGGACAGGCAATACTGAAAGGCATTATTGATGAAGTATCCAAGGTAGTAGTCGGCAAGGATGATATCAAGGAGATTCTGCTGCTGGCCCTGCTGAGCCAGGGGCACGTGCTTATCGAAGGACTACCCGGAACCGCCAAAACCACCGTCGCCCGTACCTTTGCCCATGCCATCGGCGGTACCTTCAAGAGAGTGCAGGGCACCCCCGACATGCTACCCTCCGATATTCTCGGATTTTATCTCTACCGTGCCGACGGCAGCGCCACGTTTATGCCGGGGCCTATCTTCGCCAACGTGCTGCTGGCCGACGAGTTGAACCGCACCACCCCCCGTACCCAGTCCGCCCTTCTTGAGTCCATGCAGGAACAACAGGTTACCATCGAACGGGAAACACATAAGCTGGGACAACCGTTCATCGTTATTGCCAGCCAGGTACCCTACGGCAGCCCCGGAACATCCCAGCTTAGCGAAGTGCAAACAGACCGTTTTATGTTCCGGACGTGGAGCGGCCTTTCCACTCTGGAAGAGGAAGACCAGATTCTAAGGGATATCGATATTATAACCGAGCCGCACACAGAGGCCGTGACGACACCGGCGGATATTGTACGGCTCCAGCAGGATGTCAAGGAAGTGCATGTCGCCGATAGTATCCGCCGCTATATCCTGGATATTATCGACAATCTGCGCCACCATCAGGATGTCGTGCTGGGTCTCAGCACCCGCGCCGGCATTGCCCTGCTGAAGGGCGCCAGAGCCAGGGCTTTCCTACAGGAAAGAGACTTCGTCATTCCCGACGATGTGAAAAGACTGCTGGTCCCTGCCCTCTGCCACCGCCTCCAGGTAAGCCCCGAAGCCGAAATGGAGGACATCAGCCCCGAGCCAATCATCAATGAGGTAGCCACTCAAGTCCCCGTACCGAAAATAGACAATGCGTAGAGCATCGCCCCAATTATTATGTCAAATATATCTACTGCTGGTTCTGCTGGCAGCTGCCGTGATGTCGCCGTTGCCCTATCTGGTGCTGGCGCTGGTCCCGCTGCTGATGATTCTGTTTACCCTGATACGCCCGCAACCACCCAGGTTTAACATAGTAATCAACCTGGCAGTGATGTTCCTGGCGCCGCTGGTACTGGCACCGTTACTGGAACGTATAGCAATGCTGCCGCCAACGGCCACTCAAATCATAGCCGTCATACTTGTCCTCCCCGTACTCTACCTGCTCGACCTTAACCTGAGAGAAAACGTCCGTTATACGCAGGTATTCACAAAAGCAAAAGGCGAAAGAAATACTACCTATACTTTCGTATCGTTGTTAGTCGCGGCACTGGCCGCAATGCTGATAGCACCGGTGGTCAATCGCCCCGTCCTGCTGTTTACCGGCATCCTCCTGGCCCTGTACCTCCTGGGGGTGCTGATAGAGATACTGTTCACTATTCCCCGCCGTCCCTTTACCACCAACACCCTGATGATAAGGATTATCGTCGGCACCACCGGGAGCGCCCGCCTGCACCTGACCAGCCGAACGTGGGTTAAAATGCACAGCCAGCTGAGCTTCACCGTCCCCTGGGCACAGGTGACACCACAGCAAATCATACTTAAAGAAGGTAAAACAAGTCTGGACCTTAGCTTCACTCCGCCACTGGCGGTAGAATCCCGCCCCCAACTCCAGGTATCGGCAGTCGACCCGCGGGGTTTCATCCAGATAAACCAGCTACTCGAGCCGCTGAACCTGCACATCATCCCGAGGGCAAAATACGCCGAATGGCTGGCCAGGAGATATTTGGAGCAAACAGGCTCGGGGGTCATTTCCGCAGTTAGCCTGCCTTCCCAGGCCCTCGCAAAACCGAAGCGAGGCATCGAATATCTGGAAAGCCGTACCTATCAACCCGGCGACCCGCTAAGAGATATTGACTGGAAACATACCCTGAAACTGAGCCAGCTAATAGTAAGAGAATATCAGGAAGCCGGCGAGCAGGCAGTCATCATCGCCGTTAACCTCTCGGTGGCCAATGCGGAGGCAGCCGATAACCTGGCCTTCAACCTGATAACCATAGCCTTAACCCTGGCGCGGGAAAACATACCCACCGCACTGGCTGCCTACAACCACCAGAATGTTGTCCTCAGCACGGCTATCATCGAGCCGCTGGAAATGCTCAGGCAAGCACTATCCTTGCTCAGAGAAATCATAGTGGTAAAGTTCGCTGACCGATATCTGGAACCGACGGACATCGCTAAAATCAGGCGAAATATAAGACAGCTCCAACAAACGGATTCCGAACCTGCCCAGCGACTACTCGATATCCTCAACTTTGAGCACCGCTCTATCGAGGAGGTAGCCAGGAGCCACCCGGCCACCCTGGCACTGGCGTCCGCCACCAGGCAGGTCCCGCCTCCGGCTATGATACTGCTGGTATCGCAACTAAACCATGACGCCGAAGCTATCCTGGTAACCGCCGAGAAACTGGCCAAGAGGAGATTCACGACGATACCGATAGAATCGGTATGACATCTATTCCACGGTGACGCTTTTAGCCAGGTTCTTGGGGAAATCTACGGGGCAACCCCGTTCTCTGGCGACATAATAGGCAAGCAACTGCAGAACCACCGAATTCACCACAGGCGAAAACAGGGGGTCAATCTGCGGTACGGTAATTACCGAATCGGCCAGCCCCTCCATGGTCTCGTCTTCTTCGCTCACCAGTGCCAAAACCGGAGACTGCCTGGCCTTGATTTCCTTGATGCTGGTCACCATGGGCTCGTAGGTATTGTCCTGGGCCACGACCGCCACAACCGGCGTATTGCTTCCCAGCAAGGCGAAGGGGCCGTGCTTCAACTCGCCGGCTGCATAGCCTTCAGCGTGAATATAGGAAATTTCCTTCAGCTTGAGGGCGCCTTCCATGGCGATGGGGTAGTTGATTCCCTTGCCGATGAAAAACACATTTTCGAATCCGGCCAGTTGACGGGCACAATCGGCAATTGCCGTCTCATTATCCAGTACCCGCTGGACTTTAACCGGCAATTGCCTTATCTCCAGGACAAGGTCATCCAATCTCCCGATATCAACCCGGGAGTAGGGTAGAGCCAGCCAGTACAGGGCGATAAGCTGCGCCAGGAAAGTCTTGGTAGCCGCCACGCTTATTTCCGGCCCCGCCCGCGTATAAACCGTACGGTCGGCAATCCGACTGGCCGTGCTGCCGACGACATTGGTGATGACGATAACCCGGCAGCCGGTTTCCCTCAGCTTCCTGATTGCCTTGAGCACATCGGTAGTCTCGCCGGACTGGGTAATGACAATCGCTTTATTCCTGGCCGATGCCTGGCCGCTGTAGTTGAATTCATCGGCCAGCTCGACTCTTACCGGTACGTTGACCAGCCCTTCGATAATATACTTGCCGACAAGTCCGGCATGATATGAGGTACCGCAGGCGAGTATGAGAATATCATCCAGGCTACTGCCATCGACCCCCGTCAGGTCGGCCGCCGGCTCCGCCGCCGAGATATACTCGGAGAGGGTATCCCGTATTACCTTGGGCTGCTCATGTATTTCCTTGAGCATGAAGTGCTCGTAGCCACCCTTCTGAGCATCCTCCACACTCCATAATATCTTATGTTCTTCCCGGACGATGCTGGCGCCATCCTGTTTAACTTCTACGGCGTCGGCGGTAACCACAGCGATATCACCGTCTTCCAGATAGATAACCCGGCTGGTATAGTTCAGCAGAGCAGGTACGTCCGAGGCAATATAGTTTTCCCGGTCGCCGATGCCGATAATCAGCGGGCTATCCTTTCTGGCAACCACCAGCCTGGGTTCACCTGCCATCAGCGCAATCATGGTATAGGAACCTTCGATATCATGCAGGGCCAGTCCTACGGCCTTCTCGAAATCGCCGTCATAATACTTCTCAATCAGGTGCGGTATTACCTCCGTATCGGTCTGGGAAACCAGATTATGCCCTTCGGCAGTCAACTGGTCCCTCAATTTCTGGAAATTATTGATGACCCCGTTGTGCACCACGGCAATGCGGCCGGCGCAGTCGCAATGCGGGTGGGCATTTAATTTCGACGGTTCACCATGGGTGGCCCAGCGGGTATGCCCGATGCCTGCCGCGCCATCCAGCACCGGCAATGCCTTGGTCAAAGCCTTCACCCTGAGGGCATCCTTGTGAACCTCAATGCCGTTAGCCGATACGGCAATGCCGCAGGAATCATAGCCCCGGTACTCCAGCTTGCTCAGGCAATTAAGGAGAATCGGCTGAGCCTTTTTCTCTCCGATATAACCAACAATGCCACACATAGTTAATCAGTTCCTTACTATAATCCGCCGCGCATTATCATATCTCACTAAATACGACCATGTTCGCCTAATACACCAGGCTTTTATCGGGCAGGCGACCGCTTATTATCTTAGACATCTGTATCTGGCAGTAGTTACCGACGATAACCCCCGGTTGAGCTGTCACGTTACTTTCTACATTACAGTCCTCGCCCATCATAACGCCCACATTTATCGACGGGCTTTCACCGTTAATTCTGACCTCGCTCTGCCCGCCGACGGCCGTAAAACGCCCCTTGAGCACACAGCCCCTATCAATAACGGAGTCGCTTATGATACCTCCGGCGCCAATGGTAACGTCATTACCGATAACACTGTTCTTAATCTCGGTAAACGGGGAAATAACGACATTATCGCCGATACTGGTAGCCGGCATAATACAGACATTCGGTCCGATATCACACCCCGACCCGATAACCACCGGCCCGTAGATGCATGAGCCGGCTCGTACTACGGTATCTTCCCCTACCATAACCTTTCCCTTAATGGAAGCGCCGGCCTCAATGGTACCGCCCAGACTGACCTCAATATTACGGAGGACGGCATCATTAAGACTGATAATATCCCACGGGTAAACCACGTCGAGCCAGGTGCCCCCGGTTTCCAGAGCGTTAATGGTATAGCCCTCAGCTATCATATTGTTCAGGGCATCCGGGATATCCAGCACCGATTCGGTGAACTTGAAAATATCCTTGGTAAAGGCGTAAATACCGGTATTAACCATATTACTTCCCGCCTCTTCCGGTTTCTCTACGATATCCTTTACCTCACTACCGTCCATACTGACCACCCCGTACCTTACCGGGTCGCTCACCCTCTCTACCAGCATTGCTTCCGGCTTTATCTGCACGAAATCGGCGATAGTATGGGCTTCAATCAGGTTGTCTCCGGGCAGTACCAGGAACTCGTCCTCGGCCATATCCTTTACCTGCGACAAAGCATGCGCCGTGCCCAGCTGTGTCTCCTGAGTCACGTAGGTTATTTCAACGCCGAACTGCTCGCCGGAACCCATGTAGTCGTAAACCTGTTCTTTCCGGTAGCCGACCACGAAGATAATATTGCGGATACCGTTCTGGGCCAGGGACTCAACGACAAACTGCAGTATCGGCTTATCCGCTATGGAAAGCATTGTTTTCGGCCTGGTAACGGTAAACGGCCTGAGTCTCTGCCCCTCGCCTGCGGCTAACACTATTGCCTGTTTCATAGACCACCTCTCAAAGTATCTTAGAATCCGGCAGGATTACCCCGCTGACCACCACCCCCGGTCCGATAAAGGCATTATTGCCAATCATACTGCCAACATTAATCGAGGCATTTATCCCGGTCTCAACAGAGTCGCCGATGATTGCCCCCAGCTTACGCCTTCGGGTATCGATGCCGCCTACCCGAATATTCGCCTTGTCCAGCCTCAGGTTGGCAATCTTGGTGCCAGCACCGAGGTTACACCCTTCGCCGATGACGCTATCGCCAACATAGTTATGATGCGGAATCTTGGTGCCTCTCATGATGATAGAGTTCTTGACCTCAACGGCAGCGCCGATATGACAGCCATCGCCAATCGCGGTGGAGGGTCGAAGATAGCAGTTGGGCCCGACCTCGCAGTCCTCTCCGATAACCACCGGCCCAATGATATAGGCGCCCGACCTTATCACCGTGTTCTTGCCGATAGCGACGGCTCCTTTCAACACCACGTTCTCTTCCACCTGTCCCAGGTTCTGCGCCCCCAGCCCGGCCAGCATGGACTCGTTGGCGGGCAGTAAGTCCCACGCGTAGCTGAGATCCAGCCACGACTTTATCTCCTGATAATGAAGCCCCTCTTTGGTGTCCATCAGCAGCTGTAACGAATCGGTTATCTCGTACTCACCCCGCGGTGATTTCTCCGTTCGCGATATAGCCTCGAATATCTCCTGAGTAAACAGGTAAAGTCCGGCATTGGCCATAAGGGTCGGTGTCTTCTGCGTTTTTTCGTATATATTGACGACTCTATCCTCGGACAACTCGACCATCCCCAGCCCCCGGGGGTCCTTCACCTCAATGACACTCATGGTGTTATGGCCGTTCTGTAACAACTGCCCGATATCCTCCCGGCTGACAACGACATCGCCGTTGATTACCAGGAAGCTGCCGTCCACCATGCCGGCCACCATTCTGATGGCATCCGCCGTACCCAGCTGCTTTCTCTGCTCGGAATAAGCTATCTTTACCCCCCACTTACCCCCCTCGCCGAAGTAATTCCGTACCTGTTCATCGCAATAGCCAACAATGAAGATAAACTCCTTGACACCGGCCTCTTTGGCCTCGATGAGCAGGTGCTCCAGAATAGGCTTATTGGCGATGGGCAGCATCACCTTGGGCCTGTTGCTGGTAAGAGGGCGCATCCGGTTACCCTCACCAGCCGCTAAAATAACTGCTTTCAACTTGCTCTCCCCCCGGTATCCACAGAATCTCTGACTGCCGTGAGGCCGCTATCATACAACTGCATCGCTCTCTCCTCGGTTTTAGCCTCGGCCGTCAGCCTGACTTTAGGCTCGGTACCCGAGGCGCGGACGAGCAACCAGCCATCCTTAAAGTTCATCTTGAATCCGTCGGTATTACTGACCGACAGCGGTTCCATAGCCATCAGGTTCGACTCCAGGCGGGGCATGGCCACGCCGTCGCTGGCGACACTCCCACGAAGCAGGGGATAAACCGGCACGGCATCAACCAGTTCCGAGAGTTTCTGCTGGCTGGCCATGGCCGCTACCTGTGCCGCGGCGTAGATGCCGTCGGGACAGAGCGAGATTACGGGGAAAATCCAGCTCCCCGATGTCTCGCCGCCGAAATCGCCGCCGTTTCTCAACTCCTCGGACACCCAGGTATCCCCAATCTTCGTCCGCCTGACGTTAAAACCCATCTCTTCGATAGCCATGGAGGCATCCAGCGTCGTCACCACTTCTTTGGCACCTACCGCCTGCGCCAGGACTACCAGCAGCCTGTCACCGGAGATAAACCTGCCCCGGTCATCGACCGCCATCATGCGGTCGGCATCACCGTCATGGGCAATACCGACATCAGCGCCGGACTCCCTGACCGCCTGACACAGGTCCTGCAGATTGGCCTCAATCGGCTCGATGCCGCGGGGGAAAAAGCCACTGGGATAGCAGTTCAAAGCTACCACCTCACAGCCGAGCCTTTCGAGCAGCCGCGGGGTGACCTCGGAGGCCGCGCCGCAGCCGGCATCCACCACCACCTTGAGATTCAACTGCTGGGGAAAGCCGGGTAATATACTGTCGATATGATGCTCGATGGCGGCCTCATAAGCACCGCCGTGCTTAATCTCCTCCCAGCGGGTAACCTCGAACGATTCGTCCGACACCGCTTCCTCAATCTGCACCTGCTGGAGGGAATCGAAGGAAGAGCCGTCCGGATTCAGGAGCTTGATACCGTTGTATTCCGGGGGATTGTGCGAGGCGGTAATCATGACACCGGCATCGAACTCACGGGTGATAAAGGCGAGAGTCGGCGTGGGCGCTATACCGACATCACTAGACCGGGCACCCGCCGCCAGCAGGCCGGAGATAACGGCGTGTTTCATGGCATCGCCGGATGTCCGGGTATCCGTACCCACGACCACATTGCCGTGGTTCCTGCCTACCACCAGCCCCACCCGGAATGCCAGAGTGAGCAGGTCTCTATCGAAAACGGCCCGTGTGCCGGAAGAGCCAAAAAGCTTCATATTACATTAATTCTACTACTATGGGGACAAATGTCAACCAAGGAAACCCTGATGTTGGCGGTAATCCCTAGCGCCTGCCAGCTTCGACGCCCAGATATTGGGCCACCAGGTCCATGGCACAGTACTGCCCGCACATGCTGCAGGCCGCCCCCGTGGTAGCCCGCTCGCGGTGGACCCGTCCAAACCGTTCCGGGTCGAGGGAAAGCCGGGCCTGCTCATCCCAGTCGAGCCGCTTTCGCGCCAGAGCCATCTGACGGTCTCTCTCCGCGGCACCCTTCACGCCCTTAACGATATCAGCAGCATGGGCGGCGATGCGCGTGGCGATGACTCCCTCCCTGACATCTTCGACATCCGGTATAGCCAGGTGCTCCGACGGCGTTACATAGCAGAGGAAGTCGGCCCCGGAAATGGCGGCAATAGCCCCGCCGATAGCGCCGGTGATATGGTCGTAGCCGGCGGCGATATCGGTCACCAGCGGCCCCAGCACGTAGAAGGGTGCGCCCTTGCAGACAGCCTTCTGGAGACGTACATTGGTCTCAATCTGGTCAAGGGGAATATGCCCCGGCCCCTCCACCATTACCTGAACGCCGACCTCCTGCGCCCTCTGCACCATCTCACCGAGGGTAAGTAGCTCCTCTACCTGAGTACGGTCGGTGGCGTCAGCCAGAGAACCCGGCCGCATACCGTCGCCGAGGCTCAGGGTAACATCGTACTCACGGGAGATATCCAGCAGTCGGTCATAATGCTCGTAGAGAGGATTTTCACAATCATTGTGCAGCATCCAGCCGACCATGAAAGCGCCGCCGCGGGAAACCACATCCGTCACCCTGCCCTGCCGCTTGAGACGGGCGATGGCCGCCCGGGTGACGCCGCAGTGCACGGTAATAAAATCGACGCCGTCACGCGCGTTATCCTCAATGGCGGTAAAAATGTCATCAACAGTCATTTTCACGATGGCGCCGTGCTTCTCGATAGCCTCAATGCCCGCCTGGTAAATGGGCACCGTACCTATGGCGCAGGAGCTGGCGGCGATAATGGCCCGCCGGATGGCCGTAATGTCACCACCGGTGCTCAGGTCCATAACCGTATCCGCCCCGGCGGCCACGGCTACTCTCAGCTTTTCCAGCTCGGTATCAACATTGCCGAAATCGGAGGAAGTCCCGATATTGGCGTTGACCTTGGTGGACAGCCCCTCCCCGACCCCACAGGGAACAAGGTCGAGATGCCTGACGTTGGCCGGAACAACCACCGTCCCCTTGGCCACACCCTGACGGATAAACTCGGCCTCCAGACCTTCGGCCTGCGCCACCGTCTCCATCTGTGGAGAAATATCACCCTTTCTGGCTATTTCCAACTGTGTCATTTCGGCACCTCCCCCTAGAAAATAATAAAACCAAGGGCTTCGGCTGATAATGCCAGACCCCTGGTCTTTGTAAGGCCGCTTCCCTACGCTCGCATTAACGAGTTCAGGTTCTAAGGGTCGGCACTATAAAGCCTCTCAGCCCTGAGCACCCCTAGCGGTTAAATTGTAGATATATTATAAATTAAATAAGGCTTAAAGTCAAATCTACTACTTATCTTTAAACGGTAGCGTCAGCTTCGTGCCAGCATTGTTCTGGAAGAACCGGTCGCCGAACTCCCGTGCCAGGTAAGCCGAGGCGTTAAAGCCGGTGCAGTGAGAAACGCCCAGATACTGCACTCCCATCTCCTGCAACGCCGCCGCCGTCTTTTCCAGTCGCTCCTTAGAGGCATGAACGAGGTGCGTGCCGCCGATGGCGGCATAGATAAGCTCCTTGCCCGTCACTTTTTTAGCCTGTGTCAGCGTATTGATGATGCCGTGATGTGCACAGCCCAGGATAACCACCAGCCCGAACTCGGTATCGATAATCAGGGCAAGGTCATCGTCAAGGGGGTCCTGCTTCATTTCGTCACCCTCCATGACACACAGGTACTTTTCCACCACCTCGTAGTCAGTCAGCATGGGTATTTCACCGGTGGTCATCACCTTGTCGGAGAGCTTCACCGGCTCCCTTGATAAGTTGAACGTTGTACCCAATACTTCCAGCGCTTCCCTGACGAAGGGAATGCCGATATATCTCTTGGGAGTATTATCGAGGCTGCCGTATTTCCTCGCCCAGACATCCGGATGGGCGATGATTTCCTTCCCGCCGGCTCTTCTCAATACCTCTAACAGCCCACCGGTGTGGTCATAGTGTCCGTGGCTCAGCACCATCCGGTCGACCGTGGCCAGGTCAACCCTCATGAGTTCAGCATTATGTACCGCGGCTATCCCGCCGCCGGTATCAAACAGTATCTTCATACCATCGGCTTCCACAAGCATACTCAAGCCCCACTCTCCCAGAGCACCGGGACCCGCCGTGTTCTCACTCAATGTCGTTATCTTTATCTCCATAGTCCCTCCTTAATGTTTTTACATTATATACTATAACTATATCGACTAGCCAAGCCACTCGAAGACGCCGATTAACCTTAATCCCATATAGAACAGCACGACGATGAAGATATACATCAGCGGCCGGCTGGGTATTTTATGGGCGGTTACCGCCCCGACCTGCACCATAATGGCACTGGGTAATGCCAGCAATAACCATGAAGATAGATTGATGTAGCCGATAGAGTAAGCCAGGCGGTCGGCCACACCGATACCATTAATAACATAGCCGACGATGCCGCCAACGCTGGATAACATCATTATGGCCAGCGAGGTGCCTATAGCACAGTGTATTTCAAACCTGAGCGCCAGCACCAGCACCGGAATCATCAGGATGCCGCCGCCGATGCCGAATATACCGGAAACAATGCCGATGGGAATAGCCCAGGCAATCCACATCCGTGGCTGGCTGACAGCCTCGATTTTATATTTGGGCTCTCTGGCGGTAAGCGTCCTGATACCGACAAGGATAATAACAATGCCGAACGCCAGCTTGAGTACTGTCCCGGAGAGGTGTGCTGCCAGGGTAGCCCCACCAAAGGCAAAAACCAGGCTGCAACCCCCCATGATGATAGCCGCCCGCCACAAAACAGACTTTTCACGGTGATGCCGCCAGGCACCGCTGATGGCCGTGGGCAGGACAACCAGCAGGCTGGTGCCAAAAGCCGTCTTGATGGCCAAGTCCACCGGCAGCCCCATGTCGGTATACACAATATACTGCACCGGCGTCATGATAAAAGCTCCGCCCAAACCGAGAAGGCCGCCGGCGAAACCGCTTACGGTGCCGGTTGCCAGCAGTATTATGATATGTGACAGTTCCATTAACTACATTACTCCGCTTCTGGAGAACCCAGTAGACAAGAACGAAGAATGGCTAAATATATACCGGACAATTACCCCAGTTTTTCCTTTACCGACTTTATCTTTCCATTCATGGTTAGAGGCTTATCACGGCGTTCGTCAACTTTGATAGTGGTCAACACTCTCATCGCCCCGGCATCGAAGGCAGACTGGTGCATCCTGCCCGCCAGAGCCAGGAGATGCTCCAGCTCTCCTTCGATAATCGTGCCCATCGCCGTCAACTCGTATTTGATATCCGGCTCATTCTGTAATATACGGAGGGCACCAGCAACATACTCACTGACCGAAGGTGTCGATGTCCCCATCGGCACGATACTCACTTCCATCATGGCCATTTTCCGCACCTCCTGAAATACTCCATACTACTCTATCTTATTCCTGAGTCGCCGATAATAGCTCTCGGAAAGGTAAAGAGCCGCCAGGGGATTATGCCCGAAAACCCTGTCCTTGACGGCAATCACCGTCAGCGGAACTTTACAGTACTTGATGAACAGCGTATCGTGCCCGATACAGAGTCCCAGCATGATGGCCAGGTCAACCCCAGCCTTGTTAATTATCATTGCCTGGGCTATGGGATTACACATGGTCTCCCATTCCTCGGGTAGGGCAATTTTCTTGTCCGCCGGGATGCCAATCTTTTCCTTGATGATAGCCCCCGTCTTGCACTGGACGGTAACAACCTCAAAACCATTATTCTCCAGAATCTCGGAGAGCAGACCAGCTTCCTTAAAGAGTCCCCCGCAGTGGGCGATGCCGAGTCGCTTGTAGCCGCATTTGCGGGAGAACTGAATCAACTCCTCGACGCGAGGCAGCCTCGTTCTCAAACCATCGGGCAGACGTTCGTAGCACTCCGCCTCCTGTATGGAAGCCAGCCGGGCGAACTCGCTAATTTCAGGCTTGTTATATTCGGCCATCGCCTCATCATATACCTCTGGCATGAGCTTCATGGGACAAAAAGCGGGTGCCTTTTCCAGCGATATCGGGCCGTCGCTTGCCTTTGCACCCATATTCTCGCAGACCCTGGTGGGACAATGGGCGCACATCGGATACCTGGTTTTTACCATACTACTTCTCCTTTCCCTGACTCTAAATGCTATTCTAGTTACTTGCCGACTAAAAGACAAACGCGCAGACTCTGGTATAATATCAAAGCCGTTCCAGTTGATTGCCCATTGCAGGCCAATAGTATACAATATTAGGTAGTTAGGCAAGGAGGATAATGTGTGGCTTCAAACCAGAATGTGGCTGCTGATGGCTGTCATGTTCGGCATTCTTTACGGCGTGATTGTAGGTGTCGGTACCTGGATGGGTGCCGGTAGCGCGATAACCTATATCATACTGGCTTTCGTCTTCCTCGGTATTCAGTACCTGCTCGGCCCGGCCATTGTCGGCTGGACGATGAAGGTAAAATGGGTACCGGAAAAGGAGGAGCCGGAGCTGCACGATATGGTAGCGAAACTGGCGGCTACTGCCAGCATACCCAAGCCAAAAGTAGGCATTTCGCAACTGAACATACCCAATGCCTTCGCCTACGGTCGGACACAGGGCGACGGGCGGGTCTGCGTTACCCGTGGCATACTGAAGCTGCTGAGTCGGGATGAACTCAGGGCCGTGCTCGGCCACGAGATTTCCCACATCAAACACCGTGATATGGCCATCATCACCCTGCTTTCGGCCATCCCTTTAATAATGTACTGGATTGCCTTCAGCTTTATGTTCCGGGGCATGTTTGGCGGTAACAGGCAGGGGGGCGGCAGTTACGCGGTGCTCATCGGCCTCGGAGCTATGATACTCTACTTCATCACCAACCTGCTGGTACTCTACGGCTCCAGAATCCGGGAGTACTACGCCGACCAGGGGAGCGTCCGCCTGGGCTGCCAGCCGCATCACCTGGCCACGGCGCTGTACAAACTGGCCTACGGTGACGCCCGGTACAGGAACAGCGAAGAACTGAAAAGGGTGGAGGGGGTCAAAGCCTTCTTCGTCAACGACCCGTCCCGGGCCTGGAACGAAATAAACGAGCTGAAACAGGTGGACCGTGATATGAACGGTACCATAGACTTCGACGAACTCCTGGAACTGCGCGAGAAAAAGGTACGGCTGGGCACCGGCGCAAAAATGATGGAGCTTTTTACCACCCACCCCAACATGTTGAAAAGAATAAAGCACCTATCGACACTGGCCGTATAGACCAGAAGTAGTATGCCCTAAGTACACGTTTTTCTTGACTTTTAAAGCGGCATAAGATAAACTATTTGCTTGGGCGGCAGGGTAACCCAGCACTTCAATTCGCAGTGCTTCCCCCAAGAGTAACAGATTCAATTATGCCAGAAGCAAGGTCTGCATGAAGATAGCGATAAGCGGTAAAGGCGGCGTAGGCAAAACTCTCCTATCAGCTTTCCTTTCACACATATTCGCCGAATCTGGCTATTCTGTTATTGCTATCGATGCCGACCCCGATGCCAATCTGGCGTCTACCCTCGGTTTCCCCGAGCCGGAAAAAATAACCCCGATATCCGAGCTCAGCGACCTCATCGAAGAGCGTGTGGGCGTTCGTCCCGGTACGTCCGGGGCTTTCTTCAAATTGAATCCCAAGGTTGACGACCTGCCGGAGAACTATTCCGTAAAGATGGACGGCATCAGGATAATGTCGATGGGGCGGATAAAGCGGGGAGGCACCGGCTGCTACTGCCCGGAGGGCGCTCTGCTGCAAGCCCTGCTCAGCCATTTACTCCTGCAGAGGGACGAGGTGGTTATCCTGGACATGGAGGCTGGCATCGAGCACCTGTCCCGGGGCACCACCAAAGCTGTGGATAAGCTGATTATCGTGGTGGAACCGGGACGGCGGAGCATCGAGACCACCCAGACCATCGGTAAACTGGCCCGGGACATCGGCCTCGTAAGCATCGCCGCGGTCGGTAACAAGATACGGAGCGAAGCCGATAGAGAATTTATCGTGTCGAGCCTGCCCGGTATTGAAATGCTTGGCTTTATTTCATATGACCCTGCCATTAACGAAGCTGACCTTGCCAATCAACCTCTCTTTACTGCCAGCCCGCAGACCGCGAAAGAGGTTAAGAACATCTATGATAAACTCATGTCTGCAAGCCGTCAGCCGAGCGGAAAAACTGACAGTGGCACTAGAAAGGCATAGAAGAGAAGAAATAGAATAATAGTAACCGGCAAAACACCACGAAAGTGGTTCAGTGATAATTTGCCGGTGGACAATTCGCCTTTTTATGTAAACTCAATAAAATTTTTAACAGTAAATTATAGTGCGAATAAAATAAAAAACAATAAATCAGGAGGTCTTACGTGGCTTACGATGCAGTCAAGATGAAGGACTGGCAAATCTCCGAAGCGGCCGAAGCTAACATGCCGGCCCCGGACGAATGGCGGGAAAAGCTGGGCTTGCAGAAAGATGAGGTCATCCCCTATGGGAGACTGTGCAAGCTTGATTTCATAAAGATTATTGACCGCCTCAAGGACAAACCAGATGGCAAATATATTGAGGTTACGGCCATAACCCCCACACCATTAGGCGAGGGCAAGAGCACCACTTCCTGCGGTCTCATAGAAGGCATGGGCAAGCGGGGACTGAACGTGGGCGGTTGTCTCCGCCAGCCCTCGGGCGGCCCTACCATGAATATCAAGGGAACTGCCGCCGGTGGCGGTAATGCCCTGCTGATTCCCCTCACCGAATTCTCCATGGGACTGACCGGCGACATCAATGATATTATTAACGCCCATAACCTGGCAATGGTAGCACTCACTTCCAGAATGCAGCACGAGCGTAACTACGATGACGAACAACTGGCACGTCTGACACGGATGCCCCGCCTGAACATCGACCCCACCCGGGTGGAGATGGGCTGGATTATGGATTTCTGCGCCCAGAGCCTGCGCAATATCATTATCGGGCTCGGTGGGCGCATGGATGGATTCACCATGCAGTCCAAGTTCGGCATTGCGGTCGGCTCCGAGCTAATGGCGATGCTATCCATCGTTACCGATTTAGCCGACCTCCGTAAAAGAATGGATGAAATCACCGTAGCCTATGACAAGAAGGGCAAGCCGATTACCACCGGCGACCTTGAGGTAGGCGGTGCCATGACTGCCTGGATGCGCAACACCATTAACCCCACCCTGTGTTCCACGGTGGAATACCAGCCCTTAATGGTGCACGCCGGCCCCTTCGCCAACATCGCCGTGGGGCAGTCATCCATCATCGCTGACCGTATCGGCCTGAAGATGTTTGACTACCATGTTACCGAGAGTGGCTTCGCCGCCGACATCGGCTTTGAGAAATTCTGGAATGTCAAGTGCCGCTACAGTGGCCTGAAACCGCATGTCTCCGTGCTCACCACCACCATCCGTGCCCTGAAGATGCACGGCGGAGGCCCCAAAGTGGTAGCTGGTATTCCTCTGCCCGATGCTTATACCAAGGAAGACCTAGGGCTCCTGGAAAAGGGGTTACCCAACATGCTGCACCTTATCGGTGTTATCAGGGAATCTGGCGTCAATCCGGTAGTATGTATCAATTGCTTCCACACCGATACCAAGGACGAGATAGCCATGGTAAGAAAGGCAGCTGAGGCAGCCGGGGCACGCTGCGCCGTGTCCACACACTGGGCCGACGGCGGCGATGGCGCCCTGGAGCTGGCTGATGTGGTCAAGGAAGCCTGTGAAGAAAAGAACGACTTCAAGTTCCTCTATCCCGTAGAAATGAAGCTGCGGGAGAGGGTGGAAAAAATCGCTAAAGTGGTCTATGGCGCCGACGGCGTCTCCTGGACTCCCGACGCTGAAGCTAAAGCCAAGACCTTTGAGTCCGACTCTAAATATGACGAGTATGCCACCATGATGGTGAAGACACATCTAAGTCTTACTCACGACCCAGCTATTAAGGGTGTCCCCAAGGGCTGGACTCTACCCATCCGCGATGTGCTCATTTACTCCGGCGCCAAGTTCCTCTGCCCCTGTGCCGGAGCCATCAGCCTGATGCCGGGCACTTCGTCCGACCCGGCTTTCCGAAAGGTTGACGTCGATGTAAAGACAGGGAAGGTCCAGGGACTATTCTAGCTGTCTTTGATGACTAAAAGGAAAATAATTTAACACGAGAAGACGAGACTGTTACAATAGAAATAAGGAAAGAATAAGGACAGTACCTTGAGCTTTAGTATAGCCGTAGCTGGAAAGGGAGGCACCGGTAAGACTTCGGTAACCAGCCTGGTCATTCGCTACCTGCTCGAGAATGACCTCGGGGCGGTGCTGGCCGTTGACGCTGACCCCAATTCCAATCTGGCCGAGAATCTGGGCCTCGAAGTAAGGCAGACGGTCGGCCGGATATTGAACGAGTTTCAGGGAGAAAAACTTAACATTCCCGCCGGAATGACCAAGGAAGCCTACCTGGAATACCAGTTGAACATAGCCATAACCGAGAGCAAGAGCCTTGACCTTATTACGATGGGCCGGGGCGAAGGCCCGGAATGCTACTGCTATCCCAACGTGGTTATCCGGAAACTCATCGAGGATTGGTCAAAGAACTACGCCTACGTCGTCATGGACAACGAGGCCGGTATGGAACACCTGAGCCGGAGAACTACCCAGAATATAGATGAGCTTCTCATGATTTCTGACCACTCGGTCAAGGGCCTGCGGGCGGTAGCCCGTGTCCGTGACCTGGTAGCGGAGCTGAAGCTCGCGGTAAAAAGAGAATCTGTAATCATAAACCAGGTGCCCGGTGAGATTGACCCGCTGCTCAGCGAGGAAATGGAAAGACTGGGCATCGTTCCCGCGGCCATCATCCCGTTAGACGAAGACCTTAAAAGATATGACCTGGAACAGAATCCGCTGTTTTCCATGCCGGATACGTCCCGGGCGGTAACGGCGGTCAACGACTTAATGGATAAGCTCTTAAAACCCGAGAATGTCGAGATAAAAAGGGGGTAAAAATGACAGCACAACTCATTAAAGGCGCCGAGGTCGCCGCGCAGATTCGTGAAGAATTGAAACAGGAAATTGCCGACCTCAAGGCCAAGCACAACGTGGTGCCGGGCCTGGTCACGGTACTCGTCGGTGCCGACCCGGCCTCCCAAGTCTACGTAGGTGCTAAAGAGAAGACCTCACAAGAGTTGGGTATCTACTCGGAGAGATACGACCTCCCGGCGGATACCTCACAGGAAGACCTGCTGAAACTGGTTGACAAGCTCAACAAAGACCCCAAGATTAACGGCATCCTGGTACAGTTGCCACTCCCCAAGCATTTAAACGAGGAGGAAGTCCTCTACGCCATCGACCCCAAGAAGGACGTCGACGGCTTCCACCCGGTAAACGTGGGCAAGCTGATGATAGGTGAGCCGGACTACCTGCCCTGCACCCCCGCCGGCATCCAGCAGCTCCTGATTCGCTCCGGGACTCAGATTGAAGGCGCCGAAGTGGTCGTCGTCGGCCGGAGCAACATCGTCGGCAAACCCATCGCCAACATGCTGTTACAGAAGGCGCCGGGGGCCAATGCCACGGTCACCGTCTGCCATACCCGGACGCGCGATATAGCCTTCCATACTAAGCGGGCCGATATCCTGATAGTAGCGGCGGGGAAACCCAAGGCCGTCACCGGCGACATGGTCAAGGAAGGCGTCGTAGTCATTGACGTCGGCGTGAACCAGATTGGCACGACGGCGGAAGGCAAGAGAATCCTGGCCGGCGACGTCGATTTCGACACGGTCAGTCCGAAAGCTAAAGCCATCACCCCGGTCCCGGGAGGCGTCGGCCCCATGACCATTACCATGCTTATGATGAATACGGTAAGAGCCGCCAAGGTAGCGGCCGGCCTGATATAGTAAAGGAGGAGGGAATATGGACTACAAGACTGTAAAAAAGGAAGCGCCCGGACGGGGGGGAGTGGAAATACTGGCCGAAACCTACGAGGTAGGTGAGCCAGTGGGAGAAGACCTCGGCAGATGGCGACAGAAACTCGAAAGCAGAGACGAGAAGCTGAAATACCTGCAAAACGGGGAGAGATACTGGTACAGCGACGATTGGTTTGGCAGCGAAAAAAGGAAGAATCCGGCCTGACCGCCGTACACCTGCCCGCCGCACAAGGCTTTGGCAGGCGGGAGACTCTGGCAGGCGGGCCTGAGCAAAGGAGGCAAAATGGCATTTGAGATTCCAAAGACAGCATACAGCGGTAAAATTAAAGAGATAACACTGGGCAAGGGTGACAAAGCGGTAACCGTCGGCGGTGAAACGGCCTACCCGTTCTATCTTTTCGAAGGCGAAATGCCCAACCTGCCCAAGATAGCCATGGAGGTCTATGATATGCCTCCCGAGGAGTGGCCGGAGGCCGCGCTGGAGCCCTTCGCCGGCGTCACCGATGACCCGGTAGCCTGGGCACAGAAGTGCATCAAGGACTACGGGGCGGAAATGATATGCCTGCAACTCCTGAGCACCGACCCCAACGGGGAAGACCGCCCGGCTGACGAAGCGGCCCAGGTGGTCAAGAAGGTGGCCGACGCCATTGATGTCCCCCTGATTGTCTGGGGCACGGCCAACCACGATAAGGACACCGATGTCCTCAGGGCTGCCGCCGAGCTCTGCCAGGGCAAGAGTCTGATTCTGGGACCGGTGGAGGAGGCCGACCACAAGAAAATCGGGGCCGCCGCCATTGGCTATAAGCATACCGTAGTCGCCTCAACACCCATCGATATCAACCTGGCCAAGCAGCTCAATATCCTGCTGGGTAATCTCGGCGTTCCCGATAACCTGCTGGCCATAGACCCCACCGTCAGCTGCATAGGCTACGGCATCGAGTACTGCTACTCGGTCATGGAAAGAATGAGAATGGCAGCCTTAACGCAGCAGGACGACAAGCTCCAGTTCCCCACTATCTGCAATATAGCCAAAGAAGCGTGGAAGACCAAGGAAGCCAAGATATCGGAGGCGGAAGACCCCAAGATGGGGGACGCCAAGAAGCGGGGCATTCTGCTGGAGGCCATGTCGGCCATAGTCCTGCTTCTAGCGGGAGGTGACGTACTAATTATGAGACACCCCGAAGCGATAAAACTGGTCAGGGAAATGATAGCGGACCTGACCGCAAAATAAGTGAGGTGAAATAAATGGCAGAAGAAGAAAAGATAAGTAAAAGCATTGATAAAGCAAGCCTGGAACTAATAGAAAAAGCAGCCAAAGATGGGGTTAACACTGTCTTTGATAGGGCTGATGCGATGAAGCCATGCCCGATAGGCGCCGTAGGCAGCTGCTGCAAGAACTGCGGCATGGGGCCGTGCCGCGTGCCCCTGCCCAAAGGCAAGGAGGAAACCCCTGAGGACAAGCTGAAAAGAAGAGGCATCTGCGGCGCTACCGCCGAGACCATCGCCGCCCGCAACTTCATCCGGATGGTTGCCGGCGGTGCCGCTGCCCATTCCGACCACGGCCGAGGAGTAGCCGAACTTTTCCTGGCGGTAGCCAATGGAAAAGCACCGGGCTATGAGATAAAGGATGAACAGAAGCTACTGCAACTGGCTCTGGATTGGGGCATAGAAATTGGAGACCGCAGTAACAATGAAATAGCCATTGATATAGGTGAAAAGGCTCTGGCTGAGTTTGGTAAACAGGAAGGTGAACTGATAACCCTGAGGAAGGCGCCACTGAAGCGCCAGGAGTTATGGCGGCAGCAGGGCGTCGCCCCACGCGGCATAGACAGAGAAATTGTGGAGATAATGCACCGGACCCACATCGGGGTTGACCAGGACTTTAAAAGCCTGCTTCAACAAGGGGTCAGGGCAGCCATAGGTGATGGCTGGGGCGGCAGCATGATTGCTACCGAACTCCAGGACATTCTGTTTGGCACCCCGGCACCGGTCTTGGGCAAAGCAAACCTGGGAGTGCTCAAAGAGGATGAGGTCAATATAATCATTCATGGCCACGAGCCGCTACTCTCCGAGATGATTGTCGCCGTTGCCCAGGAACCGGAGATGATAGAGCTGGCCAAGTCCAAAGGAGCCAAAGGGATAAACCTGGCCGGTATGTGCTGCACTGCTAACGAGATATTGATGCGCCACGGCGTACCCATAGCCGGGAATTTCCTGCAGCAGGAGCTGGCAATAGTCACCGGCGCGGTGGATGCCATGGTGGTGGATGTCCAGTGCATCATGCAATCCATACAAACTGTAGCTGAGTGCTACCATACCAAGATTATCACTACCTCACCCAAGGCTAAGATTCCTGGGGCAATACATATGGAGTTTGACGAGCATAATGCTATAGACTCAGCTAGGGCTATAGTCAAGATTGCTATTGAGAATTTCCCCAATAGAGGAAGTAATATTGATATTCCTGATGAGCAAACTGACTTAGTGGCTGGATTTAGTCACGAAACCATCAATTACCTGCTAGGTGGTCTATTTCGTGCCTCCTACCGACCGCTGAATGACAATATCATCAATGGCAGGATTAGAGGAGTAGCCGGTGTTGTTGGCTGCAATAATGCCCGGGTTAAGCACAATGAGGCTCATGTTGCTATGGTTAAGGAACTAATAAAGAATGATGTATTGGTGATTACGACTGGTTGTAATGCCATCGCCTGTGCCGAAGCCGGACTGATGCTTCCCGAAGCCGCTGCTGAGTATGCTGGTGAAGGACTGGCTTCAGTATGTGAAACGGTAGGTATTCCCCCGGTATTGCATTTAGGTTCCTGTGTTGATAACAGCCGAATCCTAATAGCAGCTACTGCCATGGTGAAGGATGGCGGTCTGGGCGACGATATCAGCGACCTACCTGTAGCCGGGGCTGCGCCCGAGTGGATGAGCGAGAAAGCAATCTCCATCGGTCAATATTTCGTTGGCTCAGGGGTATTTACTATATTTAGT
>DAOUEB010000105.1:0-4503 GCA_034430675.1 Dehalococcoidales bacterium | reverse complement strand
ATCTTGATAAGATGGTCTTCCAGTCCGGCTGTCTCCGGGTACTCGCAGGCGAACTTCAGCTTTCCTTCCTTTTCCATCTGCTCGTAGTCAAATCCCCAACCGGTGGCATTGCGCATGAGTTGCTCCCGGCTTTCCTCAAAGGCCAGTAACAAGCACCGCTCGCCATTTTTTGCCCCGCCGGCGATGAACTCGGTCGCCATGAGCGTCTTGCCATTACCGGTAGCACCGGATACCAGAATGATGGAATCACGGAAAAACCCTCCACCGCACATCTTGTCCAGCTCCACATTTCCGGAAGTAATGCGTATATTACTCGACTTCTGCTGAAGTTCCATGGCAGAAAGCGGAATCACCACGACGCCTGTGCCCGGCAAGATGGTAAAAGGGTATTCCCCCTTCTGGTGAGAGCAGCCGCGGAACTTGAGAATCTCTAAGGTCCGGCGGCGTTTCTCATGTTCGAGGGCATTACGCAGGATAATGACATTGTCGGCGACGAACTCCTCCACACCAAAGCGAGCGATTTCGCCGTATTCATGGATTCGTTCTGCAGTCAGGATGGAGGTAACGTCCATGCTCTTCAGTGCTGAGGCAACGCGGAAAAGTTCATGGCGTACCCTGGCTCCATCGTCAAACTGGGTAAAAATAGCGCCCAGGGAATCCATGGTGACGCGCTTGGCATTGACTTTATTGACAGCATGCTCGATACGGGCTACCAGAGCACCAAAATCCCAGTCTCCGGCCGTAACAGGTTGGTTCCCTATGTCGGCAGAGGCGTCAACAAAGGCAAGTTTGCCTTCGTCCACCCATCCCTTCATATCCCAGCCTAAGCTCTTCATGTTACGGCAAATGTCGGCCGGCGATTCTTCAAAGGTAATAAACACGCCGTTTTCTTTTGCCTTCATGATACCCTGCGCTATGAACTCGGCAGCAAAGACTGTCTTGGCACTACCGGCGGTACCGGCAAGGAGAGTGGTGCGGCCCTTGGGCAGACCACCACCCGCCACAAAGTCGAATCCCGTAATACCTGTCTCCAGCTTGCTTATTTGTGAGGAATTCTTCTTGGCACTCATTTTCCGCTTCCTCCCTTCTTTTCAGACTTTTGGATAGGCTCCATATTCAGTCCTACTAGTACTTTTTCGATATCAGAGAGGTCACCGATAACCCGGGCAAGAGGCGGTGGCAACGCTTTGATAAGGGTTGGCGTCGCCAGGATTTTCTCATCCTCAGCCAGTTGAGGCCTCTCCAGGACATCAATAATAATCAGCTCATAACGCCCCTCCAGTTCGTTCTCACAGATGCTTTTCATATTTGCCACGGCGCGCTCCGAATTTGGTGTATGACCGGTGACATACAACTTCAGCGAAATATTGTTCTCCATTATTTACCCTCCTTTATTAGCACGATATTCAATTTCATTTATTCCCTCCTAAGGCCTTTTTCCCCTTGCTGGCTTGCTGCGGGTCTTCACGGCTGCGGTGCCCATAGAATAGGTGCGGTATTGAGACACCAGGTGCCCCATGAGTTGAAGCACCATTACCCTGGCTTCTTCGATATAAGCCTGTGCCCGGGCATTGTTAACAGCACTATCGGTTTTTTCCCTCAGGGCTGCAACGTGAACCTCCACCACATCTCTCGGCCCGGCCTTTAAAAAAACCAGCTCCTCGGCAATATCTTGCAGCTTCCCGGAGATATCATGCCGTACTTTAAAAGCCCGTTGCTCCAGGGCTAGTTCCGTCAAATCCCCATAGCGACACACTAATTGCTTAAATGAGTCAGGGGAGGACTGTTCCAGCGGTTGCAGCCCAAACGCCTGGGCGGTGGCGCTTGTCCGTTGCGGAGGGGAAAGCCTCGCCAGAGACTTAAGCTCCTGCTCAAGTTGCTCTATCCGGAGATTCGCCTCCTCGACCTTTTTACGCTCGGTAAGGTCTGCCACTATCTCGATAAAGCCGACCACCTTGCCGCTTCTGTCCTTGGTCAGGGTAAGTAGAATCTGCGCCGGAAATACTTCACCACTCTTTCTGACCTTCTCCCCTTCCCAGGAGATTCGCCCTTTCTCAATAAGCTCGTTCACTATCTGCTGTAGTTTCCCGGCTTCAATAAACTCCCTGGGGAAGAATATCTCTATACTTTGTTGGCCAATAATCTCTTCCGGGGCGTAGCCATAGATTTCACAGGCTCCTTCGTTAAAGGCAATGATATTCCCGTCGAAGTCGGCGGCAATGATGGCGTAGCCGATTAAACTCTCCAGCAGAGTGGATACAAAATCCGTATTCTCACGGAGTTCCATTATCCTGTCCTGAATCAACAGGTTACTGGTTTCCTTCACTGTCATAACTCCACGTCCTCTTTTTTCCCGGCGGTTGTTACAATCACCTTGCCCGAATCCAGGTAAAACTCGACATTACGTCCGTAACTGCCGCCAACTTCCTCCCCACTCAGCGGTATTCGCTCCCGGCCCAGTATCCGCCTGACACTACTGATGTTCTGTTTTCCGATACCGGGGCCTGAGCCGTTGCTGCAAATGAACATCTGGGCGCCGCCTGCCATCTTGGCTACAATGTCCTGCAGCAACGCTCCCCGGCTATATAGTTTCCCGAGCAGGGTGACAATCGCCGTATCGGCATAATGATAGGGAGAACCCCGCCCGTTGGCACTATTGGAATCGGGCAGCATGATGTGTGCCATCCCGCCCATTTTCTTAAAGCGGTCGTAAATCGTGACTACGACACAAGAGCCTATACCCTGTGAAGATATAATTTGTGGCGCGTTAGTCACGGCTCCCTCTCCCATTGTTATCGTAATATTACGCTGAGCCATAAGCCTTCTTTGCCTGTCCCAAAGCATCAATCATGGGTTTTATTGACTCAGGGGAAGGAATTATCAGCAGTAGAGTTCTAATGTGATGTTCTTCTACAACTAATTCGTTTTCAACCGCGATGGCCGTCTGAATCTGAAAGCTGGTCTTTACCAACGCTTCATCAAGAAGCGGCTGAATCATGTCAATGGCTAACACCGGGATGGTGTGATAGATGTTTAACCCGCAGAAATCGTGAATGGCGGTTAAATACACTCCGCTAAGAATGTTGCCAATCTCAACTACTGCGGAGAAATCTCCTTCTTCGTGTTTCTGCCCCGGTAATTTGCTGATTCCCAGCTGCGCTTTTTCTGCTATGCTTATCAGCTTTTTCGTGTATTCCTCCGGCACGATGAAAAACATGGCCCCATCTATGTCACCGACCATTCCCATCCTGACACATGCCACCAGCGAGGCAGGATTGTCCAGGATAGAGGATACCTGCGCAGCCGGCAGGACATGCACCCTGGGTATTATCAAATCTATCGGGCACTGAAGTAGCTGCTGCAAGGCGGTGGCGGCGTTGCCGGCTCCTATGTTCATCATTTCTCGTAAAAAATCTATCTGTTCCTCGGTAAAAAGTTGTGTATTTTTACTCATGTTACATACTCCTCTTTCTGCACAGTCGCAAATCCTAGCAATCCGGGAACATCCAGGAGCAATGCCACCCTGCCGTCCCCCATAATAGTACCTCCGGAGAAGCCCGTGAAATGCTGCGCCAGTGTGTCAAACGGCTTAATAATGTTGTCCGCCTGGTCCACCACCGTGTCCACACCGAGGCCGATTAGCCTGTCTCCTCGATTAACGATAATGGCAATCATCTCCTCCAGGTTTTCCTGGTCAGGAATATTTAGTATTTGATGCAATCTGACAAAGGGAACAACTTCATCACGGAGAACCAGTGCCTGCTGGTTATGAAGATTTCTTATGTCCCGGGGTTTGACTTCGAGTGTTTCCTGAACAATGTCGGTTGGAATGGCAAAAATATGCTGGCCAACACCTATCATCAGCGTTTGCATCACCGCTGTGGTTAACGGTAATCTCAGGGTGAAGTTTGTTCCCTTGCCTTTATCTGTGATTATATTAACCGTACCGCCAAGCTTTTTCACCGAGTTTCTGACTACGTCCAGTCCTACACCTCGCCCCGATACCTCGGTTACCTTTTCGGCGCTGCTGACGCCTGGTTCAAACAGCATCTCCAGGATGTCACTATCCTGCAGGGATTCGGCCTCATCCGGTTTAATCAGCCCTTTCCTGACGAATACTTCCTTTAGTTGCTTCGGCTCAATACCGGCGCCATCATCGGTAACGCTGATTGATACATGGTTTTCCATTCTGCTGGCAGCGAGCTTTAAGGTGCCCGCTCTCTTCTTCCCCTGTTGCTGCCGGGATTCGGCGGTCTCAATGCCATAGTCAACAGCGTTTCGGAGCAGATGGAGCAGGGGTTCGCCGATGGTGTCCAGTACCGCCTTGTCCAATTCTATTTCACTGCCTTCAAGGATAAGCTCTATTTCCTTGCCGGCTTCTCTGGCTAAATCACGCACTAATCTCGGGAACTTCTGGAAGATTTCACCAACAGGCACCAGGCGTGCCGCTGACACGTTTTCCTGTAATTCGTTAATCATACGGTCCATCGCTGCCAGCACCGT